>DGII01000013.1 GCA_002393095.1 Lachnospiraceae bacterium UBA3826
CCGCACATATAGACCATGATCGTCACGATATCCCTGCCGTCACCCTTTATGACAGTGCGCTTATCCATTGCTCCGCTTGCAACCGATGTATTAAGCATTCCCGTATTGGGCTTACCGCTCCATGCTGCGGACTGCCCTCCGGTATATGCGCTGCTTCCGCCGCCGAGTAATGCCCCTATGAGTGAACTGCCTCCACCATATGACTGATTCTGTGACGACTGTGTATTCTGTGCCGCCTGTGGATTCTGTCCGTAATCCGCTTCTTCGTAGGTTTGCTCAGCGCCGCCTCCAAGGAATGTCGATATTCCCCCGCCACCGCCAAGCAGGAGAACGGCAGCGATTATTATGAACATGAGCGGACTTCTTCTGCCTCCTCTTGTTACATTGCCGCCTGCGGAATCATAAGAGCCTCCCGGTACATTACCGCTTCCTACTGGTCCCGTACCCAGTCCGCCTCCTCTTTTATGTACTCCGCTTCCGCCTGCGGTGATATTCTTCTTTCTTCCTATCGGTCTGTCTGCCATTTTTCTCTCCTTGATAATCTTATGGTATATATGATATATATAATCTGTCAGTCTTCCAGTGTCACTTCAAGCTCCGGACACTCTTTCTCTGTATCCTTAAGCATTCTCCTAAGCGTCCTAAAGTACTTACCCAGTATTGCCTCGGCATCGGAACAGCCCGTGAATGTTATATGCCAGTTCCTTCCCACATCCGAAAGTACATCATGTAATGCATCCAGAGTTCCGCCGTAATACTCCGGAAGCGGCAATTCTTCTCTTAACACGTCGTGGAATTCATCCACCGAATATACATTACTTAGATCTATTTTAAAAGCATTATCCATCTTAATCTACCATCCAAAACCCAAATCGCTGTGTACCGTTTGCTCCTTAAAAGAGCTGTCATATTATCTGATCGCAGGCACTCCCGCCATTGTCTTCTACGGGTCGCCGTAGAGCAGCGTAAATGAAGCATAATGATCGGAGGTATAGTATATCAGTCCGTCATTGGAGTATATCAGACGCTTTGCGCCACGCTTGCTCTTGCCAAGAGTATCGATATCGCATTCATGATACTCCCGCCCCGGTGCTGTGGGTAAGAGTCCCTCGTAATTCCCGAAGTAATCGCCGCCTATGCACATCCCCGGCGCATAGGGTTCAAGAGAACCACCTTCCCAGCCAAGTTTACCGGCTTCCTTCTTGGTAATGAAGTTAGACGGCAGATGCCCGTATGCGTTAATATAGGCAGCCACATCCAATGCTGCTGTATATTTCCCATCCTCAGCCAACTCATCCGTATGAGCGGTATCCTCTTCCGATTCCTTATGCTTAGTCGTCTCTTCATCTGCATCGGGTTCGGATTCTGCCTGTTTTGATGTGTAAGTATTAGCTTCGGCAGGCTCTTCTACCGTGGTATTGGCTTTGGCAGGCTCTTCTACCGTGGTATTAGCCTCAATAGTCTCCGGCACCATTGGCTCTACCAGACTTACGGGCTCAGAATAGGCAGGCTTAGGTTTCCCACAGCCTGCCGCCAGTATACAGATACCTGCGAGCAATATACATATGCTTTTTCTTAATCCGTATTTGATATTCATATTTGTGTTCATACCTGCGCTATGAATTCTGTGCCTTCTCTTTGCGTTCCGTCTTGGTATACAGGAATCTGTCAACAGGCGCTCTCAGCTTAACAGACGCCTCCACCACATATCTCTTGGCCTGCTGTTGTATAGATATATTCTTCATGGCTCCCTTAAGGATACCGCCTCTTATGAATCCTACAATAAGCGCCACCACAAGACACGCTGCGGCAGCCTTGCCCGATATTCCTCCGTTACGTCCGAAGAAGAATACAAGTGCGAAGAGAATGATGAATGTAACAACCGTTCCCAAAGCTACCTGAAGCCAATACTTGCCCTTGTCGACCGGTAATTCACCCACCAGTCTTCCCGACTGGCCGTTAACCGCGAACTGATATGTCTTGCCCTCGAACTGTCCTGACATCATCCATACCGGAAGCATTGCATACTCGGACTTACCCCGACTTAAGCTTATGCTCTCAGCCTTCTGACTCACACCCTCGTAGCCCTTAACTTCATCACGCATCTTACTTCTGAAGGTATTCTGGACTCTCTCATTGGCTCTGGGCTCTGAGTCTTTACTTGTCACATCATATTTATCAGCTAAATATCCGCTAAAGTAAGCGGCATCATAGGCCACAGCCTTAGACATATCATATGGTTCAAGGGAATCCATGGTAGCATCATCCATCTGCGTAGCCGCATCTACCGGTATCCTGTCAAAGTCCATCTCACCGCTTCTCTTAAGGCTGTAGTAATCCTTCTTCACATAATCCGCCTTGGCATCCGACCACTTTTTCTCCTTATAGCCCTCGAAATTCACAAATCCTTCCGCATGACAGCTAAAAAGCCAGAAAGGAACATACAGTCCTGTTATATTATCTATTCTTCTTCCGTCAGCGAAATTCGCCGGCAGAAGCTTCTTGCCCTTGATAAAATCCTTAAGCTTACTCTTGGCAGTCTCCTTATCCACAGCAAAGGGGATCACCACATCAGGCTTATATACACCCTCGAAGGACTGCTCAACTATAGCCTGATTACCGCAGTATGGACATTCCATCGCCGCCGTTAAGTCTGTAGCCACCATCTCCGCATTACATGAAGGACACTTATATCCCCTTATCTTGCCATTCTCATCCGTAAGTGCGTTCTGAGTGGAATGTTCCCACGACAGAGACGATCCTGCACCGTTCTCCTTCTCTGCCTCCTCCGCAGCCTTGACCTGCTCCATATCAAAGCTTGCACCGCAATACTCACAGGTCATCTCTCCCGTGCTGCCCGAAAAGCCAAGCTTGGCACCGCAACAAGGGCACTTAAAATTGGTTACATCACTCATCCCTAACTCTCCCTTCACTAAATCTGGTGTTTTACCACAGCGTATTCATCACCATTTCTATAAAAAGGACACTCCTTACGTTCACCCGATATGAATCTGTAATAATCATCCTCATCCATATCTACCGAACAATAGTATTCCTCGTCCTCTTCATCATATTCAATATATGCGCAGTCATCACATCCGGCCATATGCCACCTTGTCCCACCTATATCACTTGTATCATTTGTATCATCTGTATCACTTATACCACTTATATCACTTATACAGCTTATAGCACTTATCACGAAAGGACATGGTACTGTAAGTATCCGCAATACACTCTATATCTGTTCCTCTACAGGAGATTCATAGCCATACTTAACGGCTGTCATCACCTTTTCGAATGAATCCAGAAGGTCGTTGACCTCGAATTCCTTGATGTTGAAATTATTGGTACCTATCGATACCGACAGCTTATAGGGCTTACCCGCCGTCCTGTTATATGCATCTATGGCATTAAGGATCGCAAATTTGCAATTCGACAGCGCTTCCTCCGATAAAGAATCTAACAGTATGAAGAATCTGTCTGCCGTTATCCTCATAACTGCTCCCGATGACCTTACGATATCCGTCAGAATATCCGCAAAGGTCTTAAGGAGCGCATCACCCTCGGCATGTCCGTATTTATCATTGATCTTCTTGAATTCATTGATATCTAACATCATTCCGGAGAAATCTCCCGAATGATTCTTACGCAATGAAGACTTAACATTCTCAAAATAATATCGGTTATACAACCCTGTCAGTCTGTCTAACACAATACCTTCGCTCTTAAGTCCGATGACCAGACCGCATACGGATATGCCCACACACGGCCATATAAGAGAGACCCCGTAGCTGAGCCCCTGCACCAGAGAGCCGATTGCGATAGGCACTATGAACAGCCACATCGGTATATACTTACGCGCTCTTCCGTGCCTTCTGGCCTTGATGAAGATTATGACACCGTCAAAAAGGAGCGCAACCTCCATTGCCAGATATATCCAGAAGAAGAAGTGTCTGCTGTATACATTATCATCACTCACATCGAAAACTATGGGAACAAAAAGATTGACAAGCAAAAGTACTGCTTCCATGGCACACAGAATATATATAAGATTAATATGAAGCTTGGATATTCGTTCATTAATGTACTTATACACAATTGTGACAAAGCAGGGACCTATAATGATATTAAGCAGGTATAGCAGGGAATTACCTGCATAGACAATAAAATAATTGCCCCATCCTTCTCTTCCGTCCGCATAGAATACAAGCGGGTCCATTATACACCCCAAAAGAACCGTGATTATCATAACCTGAAGGATTATACTTGTCAGGCGTCTGGTATGTATCTTCCACCCTCTGCAGATAAGCAGCATCAACATCATAAGTCCGCCTATCAGATTAGTCATATATATTGCTGTTAAATTGATAGATTCATTCATATAAATCCTCCACGTCAAGTGCATTGTGCAAGGTGGCGAGCCAAATATCAGATTCGACAGACAACATCTTCACTCCGTATCCCCGTAATATCCGTGAATTCCTGCATTGTATCCGATGCCGGAGCAATGACTAAATATATCAGTTTACTCCATAATAGTTAATTATATAGCATAATCCGTACAATATCCAGCAAAAGATAGGATTCTGCCTCCCCAAAATCCGCCTTTTTTGCTCAGTCATAATACTCACCGTCATCATAGTAATCATCATCTGAATATGAATATGACTCCGGCTCCTCGTATTCATCATAGCCGTCATTCTCATCATCCCAGCCCGCATCATCCGTTCGATGCGTATCAGCACCCCGACGGTCATCAATTGCCGCCCTGCCCCTCTTCATATCCGCTTCCCTGATAAATATCTTAATAAATCTCGTATGATATATGATAAATATCGCCACCACAAGGAATATGTGCGCAAAAAATGTACTGACAAGAACTCCGTTACTCTTAAGCAGGTACTTGACACTAAAGCCGTACAGACACATGATGGCGGTATTGGCAAGTCCCAGAAGCAAAAGCGGTATATTATGCGCCGCGTTCTTAATCGATATGATAAAGTCCTTGAAGGATGAATCAAAATAAGCATATCTACCCACCATAAGACCCAGAAAATAGATTATGAAGCCGTCATAATTATTATTCTCATATATGAACTTGATATACATGAATATCAGTATTATATAGAGCATTCCGATAAGTCTGACCGAGCCCTTTTCCTCGGTTGACACATTCTTAAGCGGAACATATACCCTGTCAAAAGCCGAATTGATGACGCACGAAAGAATGATCATGACAAGCAGCAGCATGTCCGAATGATCTGTCCAGAACTCATGAAATGCTCCTTCGGTTACAAATCTCTCGATCAGATAGTATGCCGACAAAAAGGACAATATCGAGGTGGCTGAGAATATCATCTCATAATACCTCTCGGTAAGATTATATGCCCGTCTGACAAATGCCCTCTGTCTTAATATACGTGTCCTGCCCCGCGCACTGCTTTTGGCCGATAACAGGATCAAAAGCACCGATACTATGGTACACACCAGAGCAAGTCCGAGGAATATAAGCATCTTCGATGCAACAAGATAATGATTAAGATAATCCGATAATGTCATTTATCTACCTTCTTTTATAATACTTAGCTGTCACCGGACGGACAATAGCAATACGTAAGATTAAACCATCCACCGGACGGTTTATTATATCACAAATACATCGTTATGGCAGTAATTAATGGCATAACATGGGTTTTGTGGTATACTGTCTATCATGGAGGCAGCCATATGATATATGTAACCATCAACGATGAAAGCTTCATATATGACGTTCATTCCCTGATCAAAGCCTTTTATCCCGCAGAGGATATCAGAGTTATCCCTGATAATCAGGATGGTCCTAAGGATATGTGTCCTAAGTTCGCCGTATATGCAGGCAGCGACCTGATATCCGTTAAAGAATGCGTATCCGACGGATATTCGCGCAGCATCACCATAAGCAACGGGCTGTATGATGACAGACCCGCATATAAAAGCGAGTTAAAGAGGCAGTTATACAACGCCCTGACGGAATACACCGGACATTCTCTTCCATGGGGTACTCTTACCGGTATAAGACCTACCAAGCTTGCCATGAACTGCCTGCTGCATGGAGCGGATGAAGCAAAAGCTGTCTCTTATATGAAGGACTACTATCTCTGCTCCGACAAGAAGGCTCACCTTGCTACGGATATAGCGCTGCGCGAACGCCGCATCCTGCATGGCATCGCAGACAATGCCGCAGCTCTGGCAACGGGCTACAGCCTGTATATAGGCATCCCCTTCTGTCCCAGCAGATGTATGTACTGTTCCTTCATGTCCTATCCCATAGCCACACACACTAAGGCAATCGCCGGATACATAGAGGCGCTAAAAAAGGAGATAGACTATGTAGCATCAGCCTTCGGAGGAAGGAGGCTTGACAGCATATATATCGGTGGCGGCACCCCCACCACATTAAGCGCCGCGCAATTATCCGGGCTTATAGGTTATGTGATTGACAGGGTCGATATATCGACCATAAGGGAATTCACCGTAGAGGCCGGAAGAGCGGATTCCATAGACCGGGAGAAGCTTACCGTATTAAAGGAGCTCGGAGTCGACAGGATATCCGTCAATCCCCAGACCTTCAACGAAGAGACACTTAGGCTCATAGGAAGGAAAGCTACAGCCGCACAGACCATAGAGGCTTATGAGCTTGCAAGAGAGGCAGGCTTTGACAATATCAATATGGACATAATACTTGGGCTTCCGGGTGAGGATATGGATGATATAAGGTATACGCTGCGTAACGTGGCTTGCCTTAAGCCTGATGATCTGACGGTACATTCTCTGGCTCTTAAGCGCGGAAGCAGATTGGCTGAGATACTTACGGAATCCAAGGATGCCTGCGACAAGCTTCGCAATACGGATATTGATTACGAGACGGCCATGACCCTTACGGAAGAGACTGCGGCTTCCATCGGTCTTAAGCCATACTATCTGTACAGACAGAAGAATATAAGCGGTAATCTTGAGAATACAGGATATGCTGCCGCCGGCAGGGAAGGAATATACAATATACTTATGATGGAAGAGGTTCAGGATATAGTTGCCTGCGGCGCAGGTACGGTATCCAAGCACGTTGCGATACAGCCTGACGGCAGTGCATTGATAACGCGATGCGATACCCACAAGGATCTGAAGCTCTATATCAATGATATCGATATGATGATAGAACGCAAGAAAAAAATGTATGCCTGACTGTGTCAGGCATTACTTATCTTACGGGCCAGAACGGGTTATACTGCCTTTCGTGCCCGATGGTAGTACTGTCTCCGTGTCCCGGATAAACCTTGGTATTATCAGGAAGCGGTACAAGCTTCTCCTCAATGGAATGCGTAAGTTCACTCATGCTTCCGGTCGGAAGATCCGTGCGGCCTACACTTTCATGGAAAAGGGTATCGCCGCTTATAAGTATATCATCATCCGGAAGGTAGAAGCAGCATGAGCCCTTCGTATGTCCCGGCGTGGCAAGTACCTGTATCTTAAAGCCGTTAAGCTCAAGTATATCTCCGTCTTTAACATAGTTATTGACCTTCACGGTACATGATCTTCCTGCTGCCTCAGAGGAATTAAGCATGGCATTCTCAAGCACATCCTGCTCAAGATCAAGGGCATATACCGGTGCACTCGTAAGGCTTCTTAGCTTCGAACATCCCCATATATGATCAAAATGCCCGTGGGTTAAGAGTATATGCGTCACATTAAAGCCCTTGCTCTTAAGTACCTCATATATATAGTCGCCTCTGTCTGCCGGATCTATGAATATGCAATCGCTTTCTCCTTCATGATATATGAAATAGCAGTTGGTGGCGCATACGCTTAATACTATCCTACCTATCTTCAACATTCTCTCTCCTGTGCTCTGCCGATACCTGAAGCTTAAGTCAGCCTGTCCTTCTCTCGATATCTATCATTCCCTGTATGGAATTAAGCTTCTCTATTATCCTGTTAAGCTCTTCTCTTCCCTTAGTCTCAAAGGAAAGCATCATTGTACATACTCCCTGCTTGCTGACCCTTGTATTAAGCGACGTGATGCTAATATTCTTCTCTGTAAGAGCTCTCGATACATCCACCAAAAGTCCGTTGCGGTTATTGGCATATATAACGATCTCCGCCTGATACATGCTGTTATCATCCGTAACATCATCCTGCCATTCGGCATCTATAAGCCTCACCCTCTCGGACTCCGTAAGGCTTAGGATATTGATACAGTCATTACGATGGATGGATATACCTCTTCCTCTTGTGACAAAGCCGACTATCTCATCGCCCGGAAGCGGATTACAGCACTTGGAGAATCTTACGGATACATCATGTACTCCCTTGACGACTATACCGCTGCTGTTCTTATCGCTATTCTTCTTCGCTCTGGCTGCAGCATCGGCTATTATCTCCGTAACCTCGGCATCGGTGATCTCCTTCTTATGATCATCCAGATACATCTCGATGATCCTGTTGGCAATCTGTCCCTCCTTTAATGCTCCGTGGCCTATGGCTGCAAGGACGCTCTCCCAGTCATGGAAGCCATACTTGCGCATGATGCGCTCCTCGTACTTGCTATTCTTCAATTCAGTGACATCATAGCCGTGAGCCTTGCAGTAGGATATGAGCATTTCCTTACCTCTTATGACATTGTCATCCTTGCGCTCGGCCTTGAACCACTGATTGATCTTATTCTTGGCCTGAGTCGACTTGGCAATGCCCAACCAGTCGCGGCTCGGTCCCTTGGAATTCTGGGATGTGATTATCTCTATCTTGTCACCATTCTGTATCTCATAATCTATGGTCACAAGTCTGCCGTTGACCCTTGCGCCGACCATCTTATTGCCCACCGCACTGTGTATGGCATACGCAAAATCTATCGGCGTGCTTCCCGCCGGAAGATTCTTGACCTCGCCTCTCGGAGTAAAGCAGTACACGCTGTCGGAGAAGAGATCCAGATCGCTCTTAAGCAGTTGCATGAACTCCTTATTATCCGACATATCTCTCTGCCACTCAAGTATCTGTCGAAGCCATGTCAGCTTTTCCTCCTCGCCGAAGTTGCCCTTCTTACCGTCAGATGCTTCCTTATACTTCCAGTGGGCTGCTATACCATATTCAGCCGCTTTATGCATCTCCCATGTACGGATCTGTATCTCGAAGGGCTGCCCTGATTCGCCTATTAGTGTAGTATGTATGGACTGATACATATTGGGTTTGGGCATGGCGATATAATCCTTGAAGCGTCCCGGTATGGGAGTATACAATTCATGAATCACACCTAACGCCGCGTAGCAGTCCTTGACCGAATCAACTATAATACGAACCGCGAAGAGATCATAGATCTCCTCTATGGTCTTATTCTGGTTCTTCATCTTCTTATATATGGAGAAGAAGTGCTTGATCCTGCCGTCCACCTCTGCCTTGATACCGGCATCGTCTATGTGCTGCTTGACCTTAAGCACGATACCTTCTATATACTTCTCTCTCTCACTCTTACGTATTGCGATCTTATCCACAAGATCATAATATATATCAGGCTGGAGATACTTAAGGCTTAGATCATCAAGCTCCACCTTGATCTTGGAGATACCGAGCCTCTGGGCAATGGGACTGTATATATCGAGAGTCTCCCTTGCGATCCTCTGCTGCTTCTCAACAGGCATATGCTTAAGTGTACGCATATTATGAAGCCTGTCCGCAAGCTTGATTATTATGACTCTTATATCCTTTGCCATGGCTAAAAACATCTTACGAAGGTTCTCAGCCTGCATCTCTGCTCTGTCAGTTGCTTTATCGGCTCCGACGGTCTCTGCCATCTGCAGATTGTCAAGCTTTGTCACTCCATCCACCAGATGCGCCACATCTTCGCCGAATTCCAGTTCAAGATCGGCTATTGTCCAGTCCGTATCCTCAGCCACATCATGCAAAAGACCTGCCGCTATAGTCTCCTTATCCATTTCAAGATCGGCAAGGATATTGGCCACATGCAATGGGTGCACGATATAGGGCTCACCGGACTTGCGTACCTGCCCCTCGTGTGCCTCATTAGCAACCTTATACGCCTTCTCAATAAGGCTTATATCATCTGATGGGTGATATTTTCTGACATGAGAAATCAGATCGTCATATAATTCCTTAGGTGAGAGAAACTCACCGATGGATTCTATGCGACCGTCATCGAAGACTATTCCGTGATCTTCAGTTGTAGATGTTACGAGTCTCTTCTCCTCCATACATCCACCTTCTTTTCATAATCTCCTCTGTGTGCACCGGATATGCACACCACTGTTTCACTTTCTGTATATCGCTATGCGATGATCACTTACCCTCGTACTGTATAGCGGAATACACGGGACACTTGATCTTATCTCTTCCCTTAAGCCCCTTAAGCTCCATGAGGACCAGAACTCCGACTACTTCACCGCCAAGCTGCTCCACAAGTCTTATGGTTGCTTCCAGAGTTCCTCCCGTCGCTATAAGATCGTCAACTATAAGCACCTTCTGTCCCGGACGTATGCTGTCCTTATGCATCTCAATGGTAGCCGTACCGTACTCAAGCTCATAAGAAGTCTCCACCGTCTCACGGGGAAGCTTGCCCTTCTTGCGTACCAGCGCAAAGGGCTTATGCAGATTATAGGCAATCGGAGTACCGAATATAAAGCCTCTTGACTCCGCTCCTGCGATCACATCATAATCAAGCTCCTTCACAAGCTCCTGCATCGCATCTATAGCCATATGTAATCCGTCTTCATCCTGAAGAACGCTCGTGATATCTCTGAAGATTATTCCGGGCTCCGGAAAATCGGGAATACTAAGCACATAATCTTCAAGTCTCTCTTTTATCATTGTAATCCTCCAAGTATCATCTTATGATCAAAGCGCACAACATGTAGTGCCTCTGTCGGTAAAACTACCTAAATATTATACTCTTCTATATATACATCGTCAATGTGCGAACTGTGCCTCGAAGAGTTCTTTATAGAAGCCGCCCTTTTTAAGAAGGCTGTTATGATCTCCCTGTTCGACTATATGTCCGTCCCTCATGACCACGATTATATCCGCATCCATAATGGTCGAAAGTCTGTGCGCGACTATAAAACTCGTCCTGCCCTCCATCATCTTATGGAACGCCTGTTGAATGCGTATCTCTGTACGGGTATCTATGCTTGATGTTGCTTCATCAAGGATAAGTATCGGCGGCAGGGCCAGCATGACCCTTGTAATGCACAGAAGCTGCTTCTGTCCCACGCTTAAGTCTCCTCCGTCTTCCGCAAGGATCGTATCATATCCCTTCGGAAGCCTCTTAATGAAGCTGTGTGCGTGCGCTTCCTTAGCCGCAGCTATACATTCTTCCCTTGTGGCATCCGGTCGGCCTATCCTTATATTGTCAAGCACTGTACCATTCATGATCCATGTCTCCTGAAGCACCATTCCGAACCGGCTTCTGTGCCTCTGTCTGGTAATGGCGGTGATATCCTCATCATCCACCGATATCCTTCCCTTATCCGTATCGTAGAAACGCATCAGAAGGTTAATAAGCGTAGTCTTACCGCAGCCCGTAGGACCGACTATGGCTACGGTCTGTCCTCTTTTAACCGACAGGGAGAAATTCTCTATCAACGGTCTGTCCTTAACATATGCAAAAAATACCGAATCTATGTCTACATCCCCTCTCAGCGTGCCTTTTAGCGGCATCTGACCAGCCATTGGTGTACTTCCTTCATCAGCCGGTGCTGTAAAAGCTATACTAATCTCAATATTGCTCTCTTCCTTCTCTTCTATCAGTGCAAACACTCTTGATGCGCAGGCGAAGGCGTTCTGAAGCTCAGTCACTACACCCGATATCTCATTGAAGGGCTTGGTATACTGAGTCGCATAGGTAAGAAGCGCAGTAAGGCTTCCTACCGTAATATGTCCCCCTATTACCCTGAATGCACCCACAAAAGCTACAAGAGCATATACCACGGAGTTGACAAACCGTGTGGAAGGATTGACCGTAGATGAATAGAACAGCGCCTTTAGGGAGCAACCTGCCAGCCTGTCATTGACCTCATTGAACCTTTCAAGCGCCTCATCCTCATATCCGAAGGATTTCACCACCTTCTCATTGCCTATCATCTCATCTATGAGAGCAGTCTGCTCACCCCTCGTGAGGGACTGTTCAACGAACAAATCATGTGTATGCTTCGCGATGAAATTGGCTACAAAAAGTGACAACGGTGTCACACATACCACAACCACGGTCGTCATACGGCTTAAGGTCCACATATAATATATTGTACCGAATATTGTGACTATACCTGTGAATGCCTGTGTGAATCCCACTAAAAGCCCGTCTGCGAGAGTATCGACATCCGCCACCATACGGCTTACCAGTTCTCCCACAGAATGCGTATCAAGAAAGGCAAGGGGCAGCTTCTGTATCTTCTCAAAGGCATCATTACGGATATCCTTAGTCACCTCATATGTGATCTTATTATTGACAATAGTCATTATCCACTGCATAAGGGCTGTGAGCAGAACCACCGCAAGCCCCATCATAAGCATCATAGGAAGAAGAGTGAAATCATCCATAATGCAGTCAATGGCATCACCGAATATAACCGGCACCAAAAGCGCCGTAAGGCTTGATGCCAGTGCAAGTAATATGGAGATGACCACAAGAAGCGTATGCTTTTTAAGATATGACATAAGCATCTTCATGGTCGCTGTCTTCTTTACTGTATTTATTTCCTGATTCTTATTCATTCCGGTCATATTTTTCCTAAATATCATTACCCAGCCTGTTATCTGTGAAGCTGGCTGTCGTGTATCTCCTTATACAGCTCGCATGTCCGCAGGAGTTCCTCATGTCTTCCCATACCCACCATATGTCCGTCATCAAGCACTATGATCTTATCCGCATGCTGTATGGAGGATGTCCGCTGGGAGATGATGAACACGGTAGTATCATCAGGAAGCTCTTTAAGAGCCCTTCTAAGCTTAAGATCCGTTGCATAATCAAGAGCCGACGAGCTGTCATCAAGGATGACTATTGGGGTCCCCATGGCAAGTGTCCTTGCTATAGACAGTCGTTGTCTCTGTCCTCCGGAGAAGTTCCTTCCTCCCTGCTCTACTACAGCTTCAAGTCCTCCCTTACCGGCCACAACCTCTTTTGCCTGTGCGGACTCTATTGCCGCCTCTATTCTGTCTCTGTCCGCATCTTTTGCGGCCATTCTCATATTATCCTCTATGGTTCCCGAAAAAAGAACAGCCTTCTGCATCACTATACCCACCATATCATGCAGCTGTTCGTAGGAATAATCCTTGATATCATGTCCGAAGAGATATACATCTCCCCTGTCCGTATCATAGAATCTGGCTGTAAGCGAAGCTACGGTACTTTTACCGCTTCCTGTTCCGCCTATTATACCTATGGTCTCTCCCTTCATGGCCGTAAAGCTTATATCCGACAGAGACTCCTCCGATGCTCCCGGATATGTGAAGGATACATCCTGAAAGCGTACAGCCTCTCTGCCATAATCATTCTTACTCTCAAGTTCATCATCATCCGCATCGGTATCCGTATCCACTCCGATCCCTTCCCGCATCGAAGGCTTAATGTCGAATATATCGGATATTCTGCCTGCGCTTGCAAGTGCTTTATTAAGTGTCACCACGAGATTGGCAAGCTTAACAAGCTCCACAAGTATCTGTGACATATAGTT
>DGII01000064.1 GCA_002393095.1 Lachnospiraceae bacterium UBA3826
CTATCTGGTTCTTCTCAAAAGGCTCCTCTACCTCCTTAAGATGCTGTAAAAGTCTTATATCATTACTCATCTTGGTCGCTGAGGCAGCGATGCCCGCAAGTACGTTAAGCACTCTTGTGTCGGTCTTCCTTGAATACGTCTGACCGGATACGGGAACACAGGAATCAAAGCCCATCTTCTTAGCTATCATGGGATCTATCCTGTCTATCTTCTCCTCATCTCCGGCAAAAAGCTCAAGGAAAGAGGCCTGCGTTCCGGTAGTACCCTTACTTCCAAGCAGCTTCATTGTAGACAGTACGTAATTAAGATCTTCATAATCCATGGCGAATTCGTTAAGCCAAAGGCTGGCTCTTTTACCCACCGTAGTAGGCTGCGCGGGCTGAAAATGGGTGAACGCCAGTGTGGGCTGTGACTTATACTCATCCGCGAAGGCTGCCAGCTCATTCATTACATTCAAAAGCTTAACTCTCACAAGCTTAAGCGCTTCTGTCATAATGATTATGTCTGTATTGTCTCCCACATAACAGCTTGTAGCGCCCAGATGGATTATGCCCTTAGCCTTGGGGCACTGAACTCCGTAAGCATATACATGGCTCATAACGTCATGCCTTACTTCCTTCTCTCTCTGCTTCGCCACATCATAATTGATATCATC
Organism: Lachnospiraceae bacterium UBA3826; assembly: GCA_002393095.1. GTDB lineage: Bacteria > Bacillota > Clostridia > Lachnospirales > Lachnospiraceae > Colinaster. The sequence continues at coordinate 656 of DGII01000064.1, forward strand.
AATATGAGCCTTAAGCTCATTAATCTGTTCGTCCGTTATATCAAGACCAAGCTCCTTCTCGGTCTCGGCAAGTGCTACCCATAATCTTCTCCATGTCCTAAACTTCTTATCCTGCGAGAAGATGTACTGCATCTCTTTACTTGCGTATCTCTCCGACAAGGGAGAGCTGTACCTGTCTGTACTCATATCCTTTTCCTCCGGGAATCCGTAACACAACCCAATCAGTATACTTTGTTTTATACCTTAATTCAAGTGTCTGTCCTTACTTAGCCGATTTTGCCGATGAAATCTCTTACTCTGGGATTATCTGAAGCAAAGATGCTATCCGGCGTTCCTTCCTCCACCACAAGCCCATTCTCGATGAAGAGTATCCTGTCTGACACCTCTCTTGCGAACTGCATCTCGTGAGTCACTATCACCATCGTCATGTGACTACTCGCAAGCTTGCGGATCACGGAAAGCACTTCTCCCGTAAGCTCCGGATCAAGAGCGGATGTCGGCTCGTCAAAGAACAGTATCTTGGGTTCAAGAGCAAGAGCCCTTGCTATGGCAACCCTCTGCTGCTGTCCTCCCGACAGTTCGCACGGGTATGCATCACCCTTATCCGATAATCCGAGCATCCCCAAAAGTTCCCTTGCTTTTGCACAGGCTTCTTCTTTGGAGTGTCCGAGCACCGTAACCGGTGCATCTGTTATATTCTTCATCACATTGTAATGCGGAAAAAGGTTGAAATTCTGGAATACAAGCCCAAAATACTGCCTGACCTTCTTAAGCTCCTCCCTGGATGCATATACGCTTTTTCCGTCCACACTCCTTACTGCCTGCATATCGCCATAGCAAAGCTCTCCGTCATCCATACGTGTAAGCAGCGTGGCGCATCTTAAGAGGGTGGACTTGCCTGAGCCGGATGGTCCGATGATCGAGACGACCTCACCCTTCCTGACGGTCAGGGATATATCTGACAGAACACCCACATCAGTGAAGCTTTTCTTAATATGTTCCATTTTTAAAAGAGCTTTTTCTTCCATAACAAAGGTTCCTTTATCCATGTCATCTGTAATATGAAAGCTTTTTTTCGAAAAATTCCATCACATATGCGACAACATAGTTGAATACAAAATAGAAGAGTCCGGCTACCATGAGCGCATTGACAGATGCCTGCTTGGCGGATATCTGCTTGGCTATGGTGAACATCTCCGCAACGGCTATAACAAACGCCAAAGACGTATCCTTAACAAGAGTAATGGTCTCATTGGTAATGGGCGGAAGTATCCTCTTTACCACCTGTGGAAAGATGATCCTGCAGAAAGTCTGCCTTTTACTGTAACCAAGCACCTGAGCAGCCTCATACTGGCCTACGTGTATGGATTCTATGCCGGCTCTGTATATCTCCGCAAAATATGCCGCATAATTAACGGAAAACGCTATGATCACCGCCACAAAGCGATATCCCTGAGATATCTTAAGACCGAATATATAAAACGGCGCAAAATACACGACTATAAGCTGGAGCATAAGAGGCGTTCCGCGCATTATAGCTATGTATATCTTGACTATCGTCTGCAATATCTTATTTTTCGACATTCTTCCGAATGCCACCAGAAGTCCCAGCGGAAGTGAAAAAAGAAGTGTCAGCAAAAAGATCTCAACTGACACAACCATTCCGCTTAATAATTGAAAAAACGTAGTATTCATAAAAACAATACAATCACTTACCTATGCATATGCTGTCTGTAAGTCCGTAATCACTGTAATTCTCAGCGATCTTAAGGACCGTTCCGTCCGCTGCCATCTCAAGAAGTGTCTTCTCCACCTGATCCTTAAGCTCCTCATTGCCAAGCTTAAATCCCACGCCGTACTGCTCTAATGAAAGCTTGTCATCCAGCATAACATAAGCACCGGCTTCTCTCTGTGATATCTGGAAGCTTGCCACACCTATATCAAGGGCAAGACAGTCAATAGCTCCCGCTTCAAGATCCATGAATCCGGTATTGTAATCCGCATACTGGATAAGATCTGCAAAGGAAGCCTTAAGCTCCGTATTCTCCGGTGATTCCTCATCCTCCAGGGCCGCAAGAGCGGATGAATCCTTCTGTACCCCGACTACCTTCCCTGCAAGATCGCTCTTACTCTTTATTCCGGAATCGGCGGCTACAACGAATACCTGACTGTTATCGACATACGGAACAGACCATGTATACTGATCCTCTCTGCCATTGATGGTAAAGCCGTTCCATATACAATCTATTGCTCCCGAAGAAAGCTCCATATCCTTGGCATCCCAGTCAATAGGCTGCTTCTTAAGCTCCCAGCCGTTACGCTTGCATACCTCTGCCGCAAGATCCAGATCGAATCCCACATATTCTCCGGTGCTCTCATCAAGAAAGCCGTAGGGAGGGAATTCGGCATCGAAGCCTACCGTGAAGGTCTTTCCACCGGCATCCTTCTGTGCATCAGAGCTCTTACCGCATGCCGTAAGTCCGGTAACCATCATTATTGCCATGAGCATGACTGCCAGTATCTTTTTCATAATTATTCTCCGTTTTCTTTTTTGATTTATCATGATAAAGTGACTAGGATATAGTACCTTACAAGCCGGTCTATGTCAATATCCGATATCTGCCGAATATCTTTCCACCATCTTAAGTGCCTCTGCTGAATACTCCGGGTACTGCTTCACGAAATCCTTAAGCTCGCTCTGACCCTCCTTGGCCAGACGCTTATTATAATCCATTCTTGCCCTTAACTTCTGTCTCTGCAATATATGTGCATGTCTTAGCTCCACCATCTCATTATGCTCTATGATGGCTAAGGGATTATGGAGCCATGCATATACATCATTAAGCTGATACTTCCTCAGCTTGTGCAGAAGCTCTGCCTGATAGAAGGTCAGCTCCTTCTCATTAAGAGCGGCCTGCTCTCTCTCGTTCCTCTCAAGTTCATACATCTCCCATACCTTCTTAAGCTCCGCTGCGCTCTTGGTATTGTATTTGGTATAGAGATAATCAAGCAGATTGGAATTATTGACATATCTGATCTTCACGGTGTTCTGCAGCAATATCAGCCTGTTGATGCCCTTTTCCGTGCGCTTTTTCTCCTTGATCGCATCCGTATACTTAACATACAGAAGGGTTATTGCCACAGCCGCACTGAGAGCGGTAACTATATAGCCTATTCCGACTTCCATCTCAAATCCGTACTGCAATACAAGCAGCATGATCACCAGAAGCACTGCCGCGAATACACAGATTACCGTCATGCCCTTTAAATTGGCAATCTCCCTTACAAGCTCATCCTGTCTGAACAGGAACGCATGCTTCTCTCCATCAAGCTTACGCAGATCGTCTTTGATAAGTCCCTTATACCTCTCTGCTTCGGCCATGTCCTCATAAGCCTTGGGCATACTGTCCTCAAAGCGCTCCATGCTCCTGTACTGGGCTTCCGTCATAGCGCTTTTCTTGGCTTCGTAATCCTTGGCCTCTTCCTCATAATAGAGGATATTCCTTGCGGCATCCTGAAGTCCTATCTTCTCGCTTAAGGGCAGAGCATCTATCTCATCCATATCCTTGAGCATAGCAGTGACCGCATTGTACTCGGATGAGAGCTTGTCAAGCTCATTGGATGCATCCCTTACCTGCTCGACCAGACTCCTTATATATTTTTCACGCTGGACCTCATCGCTCATCTTGAACAGATGGCGGTCTTCCATTATGTGGTCCCAGTCCCATTCAAATTCTTCTTCAAGCCCCTCATCAAGCTCAAGAGATGAAAAATCCTCCTCATGCATCTTGAAAAGCTTAGAAAAAAACTTCGCTCCAAAACTCATCAGAATCCTCCGGTCCTGCCTCTGAATATCTGCTCTCTGTATTGTGTTTTGACTTCTTCGGTCAACGCATCCATCTCACTGTAAAAGTCGTTCCCACGGCTCTTCTTCTCTTCCAGTTCATTGATAAAGAGGCTTGAGGGATCTCTCTTCCACTTCTCCTCCATATCCTCGAATCTTCTCTCCACTTCAAGAGAGTCCTCATATGACTCCTTGTGCGCCGCGAGGAAGCTTAAGTAATCTCCCGGAGGCATATACAGCTTCTTGGCCGAGAGCATGGATACATAGCTCTCGGTATTGGCATAAGTATCATATGCCCTCTCAAAGTACTCGGACGCTCTCTCATACATAAAAAGTCCTGCCGCGCACACTCCCAGATTATGGAATACTCCGGCTCTAAGCTTAACCTCCGTAACTCTGGTCTCCTTAAGGATGAGCTCGTATTCATCCATGGCCATACCGTATCTCTTGGCCTCAAGGAAGCCGTCTGCACGTATCTTGCGTCTCTGCGCAAGGGAAAGACCATCATTACTGCCTATATTGTCGATAAGAGCCTGCCATTCATCATCGGAATAATAGCCTATCTCATTCTTAAGAAGGTCTATAAGCCTGCTAAGGGCACCATATCTTGAACACAGCTTGGATACCTCTCTCCCAAGCTCATTAAGCTCAAGATCCTTTGTTATCCAGTCAGCCAGATCACCGGTTACGAAGCTGTCATCCAGAAGGTATGCATTATGATACAGATAATAACACAGCTCCTCTATGCAATATATATTGATACAGTCATCCTTAAGATAATATGGAGTTTTGGAATATGCCCCACGGCAAAGTAAGACGTTGCTCATTAACCTTATTCTCCGTCGCTGCCGGACAGTGATACTGTCTTGGTGAACAGTTGACCCGATCCCTTAAGGAATTCACCAAAGCCCAGATCCGTCACATTGATCCTTAATGTATCCTCCGATTCCATCATGGCTTCTATCCTAAGTCTCACGGTCTTGGGCTCATGTTCGTTAAGACCGTCCAATACTATCTCCACAATGCGGACATTGCGTCCGTCAAGAGGAGTTATCCTTATGGTAAAGCTGTTGCCCTTATCAAGAATAACTTCTGTTTTTTTTCTGGAATCGAACCAGTTCTCGCCCCCGTCCAAAAGAGCAAGGTAGGAATCCTCTCTTCCCCTTTTGACATCCATGCCTATATTGGCCTTAAGCTTATCCCTGCCTAAGAATACTATGCTCTTCTCCTCATTCTTCCTGCCGCTTAACCTGTCCTGCATGGCATAGCAGGCTCCTCTGCTGTACAGATTGTTGCCTCTGAAGGACCTTCTGTTACGGCACAGCTCCCTTAAGGATTCCACACACCAGTCGCCTAAGAATCCGTCTCCCAGAAGATATGCGCAGCTTGCCACCCTTTTATCCACCGTCTTGTGTATGATATCAAGAAAAGCCGCATCCTTATCCTCATCTCCTATATCCCTTAAGACGAACTCCTCCTTATCCACAAAGGCCACGACAGGTCTTGTGATCCTGTTAAGCTTAAAGGTATAGCTGTTAAGGATATCGTTATAGTAGTCATATACCATCACATCATGACCCCACAGCTCCCTCGGCTGGTTGATCACATAATAGAAGATGCTTTCTTCCCTTCCCACGAAGCCGATCTTCGCCGACTTATAGTCAAGAGATGCCGTAACAACCTCCAGAACCTCAATGGTACGCACCGAAAGCTCCGGCACCGTGAACATTATACCGACTATACTGTTTTTGTTGACTATATTAGTCAACATATTAAGTGTACGCTTGATATACAGTGCAAGCAGAGCCAGCGGATCGAACATCTCGCCGACGACTCTGACGGGCTCTCCTATCAGTGCTCTGTCAAGAAGCTCCCACACCAGTTCTCCTTCTTCCACCTTGCTGTAGCTTAAAGCATCCTCTCCGACAAACCACTGGTTGACCTCACTTCTCTTAAAAAGACATAAGGGTATACAGTACTGCTCCTCATCCTTCCCCGTGCTGATCGTCTTGGCTATCGGATCACCCTCCACATAGTAGCTTATCTGGGCATATTCACTTGACAGATCGTATCCGACTATAACGGATTTGTTGAATTCAAACATACTTTATCCGCTATTGCATCGTAAAAAGATGCTTAGCATAAAACTCCTTCTTCTTATACTCACCTGCAAGCTTAAGAGCCGTCTCATAATCCTTAAGGGTCGTAGCCATGGATATATCATTGATCAGGCTGAACTTATCATCCGTCTGTGTGGAGCCCACATTATTCTTAGCTGCGGTCCCGCTCTCCGTAAGTTCCTCGATCCCGCCGCTTTCTTCGGTAATATAGTACTGAAGCGTCTCCCCGAAGAATACCAGAAAGCTCTTACAGAATATCCCTCCGTACACTTCCTTCATCTCGTCCCTGATATAGCCTATGCTCTCATCATTCTCGCTGCTGATGTAATAGTTGATGGTCACTCTCGCGCCTTCCATACCTCTGTATTCCACTACAGTCTGCTTGGCTAGTTCCTCAGACTCCGGACTTATGGCTGCGAATTCCTGCATATAGGACATAACTATACCCTGTTCGGCATACAGGATGTGGATATATCTCCTTATGTGACCTGCTATATCCTCCGGAATATCGGACAGCTTGACATTCTGCGCATAATACTTAAGGAACGAAAGCATACAGACTGTCGGAAGACTGTTCTCATTCTCATATATCCTTGCCATCTCCGTGAAGAAGTATTCATCTATGAGTCTGTCACTTAACAGATGGTCATCGGCAAAATACTTAAGATACTCAAGTTCTAAGCCGGTGCTTGCTCCACCCTCCACATATTCCCTGAGTATCCTGCCTTCCTGCCCCGTGTACGCTCCGGTAGTAAGAGTCTGCTTTATCATGGTCTCACATATCTTATATGTGTCCACATAGAAGCCCGAAGCCGCCTTCCAGATGTCACGCAGGTTCTTGGCGGGCCCCTTATAGAAATCCGTCAGATACTTAAGTCCCGTCTCATTGTATTTGCCTCGCTCGAAAGCGGAATATATCATCGCCGTCAGGTTCTCATCCTCAATGAATCCGTCCTTCTCGATGATACCTGTGGTAAGACGCACAAGCACCTGAGGATCAACACTCTCCGGACCGTAGTAAAGCGCATATTCGTAAGCCTTCCCAATAAAGCCCCGGAGCAGTAAAAGCTTAAGCAGCTCATCCCTGTCCTCTCCCGCAAGATCCTCTCTGCCTATACGGTCAAGAAGTCCGTCAAGCATCGCCATATTGTCCGTATCCTGATAGTACCTTATTAGAGGCAGTCTGATCGCGGTTCTGTATTCTTCACTTACTTCATCATTGGATTCAAGATAGGCATATCTGTCCGCATTGCGTTCATTAACATTGATGAATTCCTTGCTTCCCTCACATACATAGAGATTAAAAAGGAGGGTGTTCTCAGCGTAAGGCTCTACCACCGGCAGAAGCTTCCTCGGCAGGAAATATCTCTCAGTAATATATTCCTTGGTCCCATAATATCTGTTGCCAAGGGTATCCTCTAACAATACCGTGTATTCATTATTCGGCAGATCCACGAGCGTCTTGCCGCTAAGGACCTGATAGACCATCTCTTTTTTTAATCGGGAGTCAATAACTATAACAGAGACAATCGAAGAGTCCTCCACCGTAATCCTGTGCTTAAGTAAAAGCCTCGAAAGCTGCCTCAAATTATCCTCGGTAGGCATATCCTTCACTACAAGCTCCGTATACAGGTATGACAATTCCCGGCTCACCTTCTCGGCATAGAGCTGCTTCAGGGTGAATCTCTCTATGCTGCTCCTGCAGGTCATATATATATCCGGAATAGCGGCTCTGTTGCGGATGATATACGCATAGAGCACGGCTGCCTGCTCATACGGAAGATCATTGTCGTATGAGAAGTACATCAGGACTTCCTGCGGTATCTTCACATCGCTGTCATCCCCCACCGAAAGCATATAGCACTCATACAGGCGTGTCACCGACAGTCCCTTCTCTATACCCTTCTCATACCATTTAAGATACCTTGCGCCTGTCTTATCTCCCTTGATAAGCTGCGTACACATGGCATTCAACACATCATCGGTCGGATTGCTCTCATACAAAAGCTTAAGTATCCGCACCACTCTCTTGTCATAATCACGCAGACCTGCTGCCCTGTACGCTATCTGCTCCCTAAGCTCGGTGCTGACGATCCTCTTCTTGGCCGCAAAATTAAGAAGCCTGATCTCCTCCTCGTCAAAATGCATCAAAAGGGTAGGCATTGCATGCAGCATCTTCACCAGTTCTATATACATCAACGGACTGTTACAGCCCTTCTCAAGCTGATTCAGTGCAAAGGCATACATTCTGGTGGGATTCCTCTTGAATTCGTAAGAGGTATGCAGCATTATCCACGCTATATAGAAATTGAGAGGATTCCTGTCAAAGATCGCGCTTATCTTATCGTTGATCTCTCTCGTATAGTATTCATCCGCGCTGTATATTGTGGTCAGATACAGATAGAAGCAGTATCTTTCATCGGTCTCTTCCTCTATAACAGGCGCTATCTTACGGTCGAGTATCCATTTTGCCTCATTGTATCTCTCCTGGGCAAGCAGAAGATACGCTTCAAAAAGCAGCGTGACAGTATCATCACCCTCCACCGATACTCTGTGAGAGATCAGTTCTTCCGTAAGCTGAATCCATTTTCCCTTATCTATAAGACCTATCCTGTAGTCGAGATAATGTCTGATGATCTGGTATCTTATGCTGTTGCGTCTGTGAAAGGCACCGAGTCTCTTGTTCTTATTGCCGCTTACTACGTTGATATCCACATGAAACTGCCCATAGAGGTGCTTAAAGGTAAGCCTTCCGGGATTTTTGCCGGGGTGGAGCTTATCCGCCCTTATAACATACTCAAAGCGGCATTTATTATCTTCAAAATCCTCTGCCTTCAGTCTGTTCTTAGGCAGCTCTATATAATCGCCTTCAGCCTTGACCGCAATAAGCGTATATCCCCAGCCGATCCTGTTAATGTCCACATACTCTGCGTGTGTCTCCCTTGAATCGGTAAGCACTATGCTTGTCTCACTTAGGCTGTATTCGATTATCTTTTTCTTATTGATACCTATAAGGAATTCTTCAAGATTGTGATTGGTATTGCCCCGCTCTGACAGGCCCTCATACAGATCCCGATACTTGGCATCCTGCCCTGTCATGATATCCGTAAAACTGCTCTTGCAGAATATACCGGCCGCCTCATCCCAGTTACTCTTGGCAAGATTGGTAAAATGGAACAGATTGCGTATGGTTCCGAGCGATGATTCAATGGTCTTAAGCTTAACGGAGGCTACAAAGGGCAGGATGTACTCTCCCAGATTGCTCACTATCATAAAGCTGCCCTTAAGGACATCTCCCTGACTCATCCCCTTAGAATCGAATTTATAGGGCACCGCGACCTTACTGCCGCTTATAAGTCTGACGCCGCATTGCATACGAACAGAGGAAGAATATACATATCCTTCCATCGTGTTCTCGCCCTCACACTCTATCTCGAAGTAGCCGTCTACGGCTTCGTTATACTCAAGCGTGAGCTCTATCTTGGATTCTGAGAAGGTAAGATTGCCACCGTTCCTGCCTATTCTGGATATACGCTCTTCCATCGGATCATCCTATCCGGCCAAAGCATTGTCAGATCAACTGATTTTATGCACAAAAAGCCAAATATAAGTATACAACGAAAAGGGTAAAAAATAAATAGCCGACAGACTTAAAAGTCTGTCGGCCATATATCATCATGCTGCTTCAAGGAATCAGACATCTGCCCGGCTTCCTCTATACAAGCCTGCTCATAAGCTCGTTGCTTCTCTCTATGAACCTGCTCATCTCCTCAGCCTCAAGAGGTGCATGCTGAAGCCTTGCAAGATCATATAGCTGCTCACATATGAGCTCGCTGCTTCCCTTATCGGTTCCCTCCGTCAGTGCTTTCACAAGAGGATGGTTATAGTTAAGCACCAGAGTCTCGCCTTCTTTGCCCATGTCACCCATGCCCATACCGGACATTCCGTACATCTTCATCATATCCTGCATCCTTCTGGATTCCTCGGACAGCGTAATGACAGAGGCGATCTTCTTATTCTTAAGCTTGGAGAGCTTGACATTGACTTTCTCCTTCTTGAGAGCCTTCTTGTACAGCTTCTCGATGCCCTCAAGCGCCTTATCCATCTCTTCCTGCTCTTTCTTATTGGTCTTGGAGGTAAAGTCATCTGTAAGATCGGCATCGATCCTCATGAACTTGATGCC
>DGII01000163.1 GCA_002393095.1 Lachnospiraceae bacterium UBA3826
AGTAACTGTTTCATTGAAATAACGCTCATTTTCTTACCTCCGTTCGGTTAAGCTTCCGCAAATGAAAAATCAGGCTTTGTCTCAAACCTCACACCCCTATTCCGTATACATCCCACGGACACCGAGAGGCTTTATCACATGCGTGTTTTCTAGTCAACTTGTGTATTATACTACGTGCTTATTTATCACGTCAAGCATTTCGTCTTTTTCTACGGGTTTTCTTATGAAATCAAGTGCTCCGAGCTTAAGTGCCTGCATAACCTTATTCTTCTGTCCGGCAGCACTTATCATGATAACCTTAAGATCCGGATACTTGATCCTTATATTGGCAAGTGTCTCAAGCCCATCCATCACAGGCATTGTTATATCAAGCGTTACAAGATCAGGAGTTATGCTTTCCAAAGCCGTAAGTGCTTCCTCGCCGTTAGATGCCTCACCTATTATCTCATGTCCCGCTCCCGTGAGTGCCGCAGTCAGTACCTTACGTATTATTCTCGAATCATCTACTATAAAAATCTTTGCCATAATCAGTCCTCTTTCCCCATAAGCTCTACAGTGTGTAGTCCCTGTCCAAAACAACCAGAAGATTAAGCTCTCTTTCACAGATCACAACCGGCATCACAAGGATCGAATCACTTCGCATAGTTCCCGATTCTTCCTTTGCAACCGGTGCTAACATATCCATATCCACATCCCTGTTGCTCATCTCGGTTGCCAAAAGTCCGTTCACACAGTTAATAAGCTCACACAGTGCATCAAGACAATCCTCCGCACATACCACGTTATCAGCTCCGGCGAATGCAATGGCTGCCTTCATCATGCCATCATCCAGATCGCCCGTAAGTGCTGTGGCTATCCTGTGATCCCCCGTCAGCTCCTGAAGCGAAAGCGCACTGTAATCATATGACTTAACTATCTTAGGCTTCCTTACATATACATGATTATCAAGAAGTCTTACAATAGTACGTATCATCACTCCGCATAACTTCTGTACAAGCTCCGGTCTGTCATATAAAAAGATCGGCATGATACGGTCTATACTGCAGCTTTTAAGCTCCTCCATATTCATGGGTGTGAGGTTGTTATCCTTCTGATAACTGATAAGAGCGTTATCGAATTCCTCGGCAGACATAAGATCAAGGTCTATCACTGCCTGCATAAATGCAAGGAAAGCGTTGCCCTGAAGCACCAAAAGCCTGCTCACCTGTTCCTCATTAAGATATCCCTCGGAAATCGCAATATCGCCAAATCTCTTATCATATATAGCCTGAAGCTCATTGACCTCCTCAACCTGCTCTATTGTCATAAACTTCTCGGATATGGCGATCACACCAAGTCTTACATATCTTTTTTCCTGTCCGGTATATATCTTATTAAGATCAGCCTGACTGAGTATATTCTTCTTAAGTAGATAATCAGCGAATATTCTGTCAAACATAAAGATCCTCCTTAATGTAGCGCACGTTCGTTGTAACTTACCTGTTACAGATTATCTTTGCTATCTCTTCATTGCCGGCTCCCTTGGGGATCTCATGAGTTCCGGCAGCTATGATCCTGTCATATCCGTGTTGCATCAGCCATACGTCATATTCGTGAGCATCGCTTACAAGTCCCGCTTCCTTAAGCTTACGTGCTACCGAATCTGACCCCATACCCTTCTCAACCGTTATGGTGATCATATCGGTATTTGCGGATGATACGGCCTCTTTAGTGGGTTCTGGCGTAGGCTCCGGTGTAGGTTCGGGCGTAGGCTCCGGTGTGGGTTCGGGCGTGGGCTCCGGTGTCGCTTCGGGTGTCGCTTCGGGTGTCGCTTCCTCTGTAGGCTCTGCAGAACCTGCCTCTACATCCTTAGGTGCTTCCGCGTCACTTCCATCCTCTATGACCGTTACCTCTGCCGTATTATCATCAGGCAGTATCTCTATCACCGCTCCTGTTGTCTTAGCCTCAAGATCTGTCAGAACGGAAGCCTCTGTCATACCCAGTTCTTTTGCTCTGGCGATGACCTGCTCGTCGGTCATGGTCGCCTCTGCTTTTGTATTGTTGCCGAGTCCTGCGCAGATACATACCCCCGCAGCAACCATCAATCCTATTCCTATACCTCTAAGGTAGCTTTTAAGTCTCATCTGTCTTACGCCCCGTCATCATAAGTTGTTGAAAAGATCCAATACTAACTTCACCTCACCCACTCCGAGTCCAAGCTCCTTGGCAATGGCCATATTGGATTTTCCTTCTTTATGCAATGCCAGTATTCTGTCGTTATTATTGATACTGTTACTGTCTGAATCGAACATAAGCTCTACGCTCTCATTCCCCATAGGCCCCGTAACGCCAGCTTCTTCCTTATGCTCCTTGGCTCTCCTGTGCGAAGTCTCCTTCTTAACCATAGACTCATCGGCTGTACTCTCGATACTCTTAGTATCTACAACCTCCGGTGTAAGTGCCTCGAAATCATCCTTTACATCCTTAAGGACCTCAGCGGGAATCTCCACAAGCTCGTTACTCTCGCTTGCAGGCTCGCTTTCATGGATAACGGTCTCCTTAACCTTATTTTGCGTTGTCACAGCCACAGGCTCCGGCGTAACAGCCGCTGTTCCGGATGCGGGTATCTGTTCGGACAGTCTCTTAACATCCTTCTGAAGCTGACCAAGCTCTGCTGCCGTATTTTTCACCTGACTGTGTTTATTGTCGATCATATCATAGAGGAATACCGCCTCCTCGTGATCCTTCTTGATCTGCTTGATGACTGTATCCGAATACTCGCCTACCGCCATCATCTTCTCATTGGTCAGTCTGTCCATATAACGCTCAAGCTTATCCTTGCTATCGCTTATGGATAGCTTCGAAGCCTCGTCAATGCTCTCCTTGGCCTTACGGACCTCCTCGTCCACAATACTCTTTATAGTCTCATCATCTATGCGAATCTCTTCGCTAAGTCCGTTACCGCCCTTATCCGGCACAAAAAAACTGATCGTAGCAAGCAGTGCTCCGATGACCAGTATGATAATCTCCCACATCATAACTAACTCCTTCTGCCTATATCTTAAGATCAAATCCCGTATATTTCGGAACAACCTTTCCGTCCGGATTCTTCTCTTCCTTTTTCTTGCGGTTACGTCCGCCGTCGCCTGAGTATTCGTTGCTGCCCTTGTCTCTGGAGTCGAATTGCTTCTGCCTGTTATTGGCATCCTCGCTCTCATTGACATCTATCCTTTTGGCCTCTATCTGCTGGTCGAACTGGTTCTGGAAGTTGGTCTGATCCACATTGACCTTAACCTCCTGATTATGCCTGTAATTGTTCAGATCATTGATGCCGGTCATGGCACTGTTGATCTCCACTATACCTAAAGCCATGGCGCTCCTCCGTTTTCTTAATTCATACCGACGATCTTCACATCACCGCGTTCCTTCACGAATCTGCAATACTTGACCGGTTCCTTGATGATCTTTGATACATCACTTATGGCAATCTTAACCCCCGGATATACCGTGTCTTTAACTACAACCTGAGATTTCTTCTCATCGGCAAGCAATGCCTTTATCTCTTCAAGCTCCTCATAGTAGGAATGCTGTTCTTTCTTCTTCTCTCTTACGATCCCTGCCAGCCCCTTGATATTCTCAATCTGCTCCGGTGACATGACCACTCCTGCCGCAAGCTTCTCCTTGGCTGCTTCCAAGATCGGAATCGCTCTTCCGATCGTCTTGTTATTATTGTCTATCTGCTCTTCGAGTTCCTTATGTCGTCTCTTGATCGTAGGACTTATACCTATCTCGACCACCGTATCGGTTCCCATATCCGAGCCGAGTATCTTGGCCTCTACAAGCGTAGTTGCCGCCACCTTTCCTCCGGATATGAACCCTCTCTTGCCTCCGACATGGACCTCTGTTCCTGCCAAAATCTGACTGTGCATGATAGAGCCTGCTTCCACATATCCCGATGCTTCTACGGTGGAATTCTCTATGAACTGGGCTATCACATTGCCGCCAGCCTTGAGCACACCACGGCTCATACCGTTCATTCCCCTTGCTATCGTTATATTGCCGCCGGCCTGTATCTCTGCGCCCTCAACGACTCCTCTTACCTCAACATTGCCCTTGGCCTTGATGGAGAAATTGGTGGCTACATTGCCGTTGACCTGTACATTACCTTCGTATTCGATATTGCCTGTAGCGGTATCAACATTCTCCACCTGCATAACATTACTTACGAACACTCTTCCGTCAACCAGACTTACATGTCCGTCACAGGTAGAAAAAATCTCATTCTTATCTTCCGAAAGTCGGATATTGCGCCCGAATCTGAGTACTCTCTTGCGTACATCCCTGGGCTTGGTCTTCTCTCCGGTCACAGAGAACCCGTACTTGCCCTGTACCTCTCTGTGAAGTCTTGCCAGTAATTCGCCGTCCGATACATGATTGATGATATTAAGATTGAAGAAATCCACTGAACCGTCTTCCTTAAGAGTCGGTCTGGCCTTCAGATCTGTATTGAAGAAATACTCTATCTCTGCGTCCTGCCCCTGAATCGGTTCTTTGCCTTCCGCAAGGATTATATCCGTAAAGTATTTCCTGTGAGCAATAAAATCTTTAATTGTATCTTCTTTGATACCAAATACAACGCCAAGATTCTTAAGGCTTGCCTTAATGTCGTCCTCTTCATTAAGACTGCCTTTGGCAGAGGGCGGGAAGAACCTTCCGATACACTTCATATTCTCCTCGACAAGCTCAAGCTTTAGCTGCTCGCTGACAGGAAGTGTAGGATTAAGGTTAAGCTTGATCTCCTTCTCTTCATCCCTAAGATCAGCCACCGCCTTGCTGACTTCCGGCACTATAAATTCAATCTTTGAGAAATTCAGATAATCTATCAACTGCTCCAGATCTATGGGAGCTCCCCCATCGGTTGCAGGGAAAAGCTTAAGTCTGGCACCATCCTGTTCACATATCAACTGAAATCCGGCATCCATTAAAACCCCCCGTTGCCGTCATCGGCAAACTATATTCCGCTTGTAAGTATACCCATATACTTACCCATCTTATCCTTCATACGGGACAAGGCCTTGGTATGAAGCTGCGAGACTCTTGATTCGGATACCTCTAATACCAGCGCGATCTCTTTAAGCGTCAGTTCCTCGTAGTAATACAGTTCGATCACTCTTCTCTCTTTTTCCGTCAAAAGATCCAGAGCTTCTATCAATACCTCCTTAAGCTCGCCTTCCTCATAGGCTTCATCAGGCTGCATATAATGGGAAGATGCACCTCTTGAGCTCGGAACATCACTCCCCGATTCCATGAATTCATTAAGCGAGATAACATTGGTCACATTAAGCTGACTCTGCCAGTCCGTGTACTCATCGGAAGATATTCCCAGAGCCATGGCGAGCTCATCATCCGTAGCCTGTCTGCCATGCTCGGCCTCGAATTCCTTCATTGCGGCATCTATCTGCTTCTGCTTCTGCCTGACGGTCCTCGGTATCCAGTCCATCTTACGTATCTGGTCCAGTATCTCTCCCCTGATGCGTAAGGATGCATAGGTCTCGAATTTGTTCTGCTTCGTGTAGTCGTACTTATCTATGGCATCAATGAGACCGAAGATACCATAGCCTACAAGATCATCATACTCCACGTTGTATCCGAGATACATACTTAGCCTTCCGGCCACGACCTTGACAAGCGGTGCATATTCCAATATAAGCTTTTCTCTTAACTCCGAAGAACCGAGTCTTGCATAGTCCTTCCACAGATTGGCTCTCGCCGTATCGTCCATTGCTTTACCCCAAAACAATCATTATTCATCCTGCTTAGAATCCTGTGCAGATTCCCCTGCAGGATTACGCATCTCATTGTCCGCCCCGTTATTCTCAGGCTCAGGCGCTTCAGGATTACCGGACTGCTCGGATGATTCTCCATCCCCCGCATTCGGTATATCCTTCTCAACGACCTTACCCTCTCTCTCTGCTCTCTCTATCTCCTCCTGTTCAACCTGCTGTTCGAACTTATATATAACCTTCTGAACGACAATACCGATTATGTAGAACAGGATCAGAACGATGAGCAGTATCCACAGGGCTTTCTTAACCTCATAGTGCACCAGGTAAGTGATTATACTGGTACAGGCTCCCGCAAGCAGGGTAATGATCGCGGGAAGAAGCTTCATCTTATTACTCATTCATTATCACTTTCCGGCTTCCCAATACGACAATAAGGCAAGACCCCTATATTGTCTTAGGTTCCTTACCTATCGCCCTTATCAGATATTCACCCGTCTCCGGATAAAAGATAACCGTTCTTCCGTAATTCTCTCCTGTGTCCTCAGCTATCAGCCTGATACCCAGTTTCTTAAGCTCAGCCTTAACTGCTGCCACATTGCGCTCACCGACCCTTAGCATCGGTGAATCCTTATTGACGGAGAACATCTGTGCTCCGCCTGCCATCTTGGCTACAAGCTTCTCCTTCTTAGCACCCTTGGCCACCACCTTTTTAAGAAGCTCTTCAACTCCCGTATCTGCGAATTTAGCCGGGTTATTACCTACGCCTATCGTTGTACTGTCAGGCAACATTACATGCACCATTCCGCATATCTTGGTTGAGGGATCATACAGTACAAGACCTACGCAGGAACCCAGACCCAAGGTGATGATGCTGTCGGGGCTGGCACAGACATTTAAGTCTGCCATTCCTACCTTTACTTCCATATATTCAACGCTCCAGACTCTAATTACTAATTATACCCAATGCTGACAAAATCTTCTCATATGATTCCATATCCGGTATCATGATAAAGAAGCCGTCTATGTCGATATCGTCCGATATCTGTGACTGAATAAGCAGTATCTTGTCTCCCATGATACCGAACTCAATCGCCGGAACGCTAAGAATAGCTCCCGCCATATCAATGGCCAGATCGGGGATCGACGGATATATCGTAAGATTGGTAAGTGTTGCGAGAGCATTAAGGTATGATCCGGTGATGATATTGGATATCTCCTTAAATGCCGATCTCTCCATCTCTCCAAAATCCTCGGAAGCCATATCACCCATCAGCTTCTTAACAAGATGAATCGCAATCTCTTTCTTGACAAGGAACAAAATGCTTCCTGTTATATCTCCTTCGACCGCCAGATACGCGCCGGCCATAACCTGCTCTTCTCCGCCAAGCAGTGTTCCCACATCCTTAAAATCCAGTGTGAGCACCTGCGGAACCTTCATATCGACTTTACACTGTAACAGCGAAGCAAGGGCGGTCGTTGCATTGCCCGCCCCTATATTGCCTAATTCCTTAAGTACATCAAAGTATTGCGTAGAAATGTTCTCAAGAGTCAGATCACTCATGTTCTACTCCTCCTTTGCCGACTTCTCCATTATTACCATATCAAGGTCAAGAAGTGATACGAGTACTCCGTCCACTTTACCTACGCCTGATACAAAATGCTGTGTGATCTCATCGGAGGTATCCACCTTAACTCGTTCGATCTGATTATCCTCCAATGCCACTACTTCCTTAACGGCATCCACAATGAGTCCTATCTTGCCGTACTTCTCCATCTTGATGATGATGAATCTTGTGCTCTTGGTCTCTTCTATCTCCTCAAGTCCCATCTTAAGCCTTAAGCTCATTATGGGGATTATCTCACCACGGATATTGATAACGCCCTTGATATATGATGCAACATTGGGGACTCTTGTTACATGCTGGGGTCTTACTATGTTATCAACAAAGCTGATATCGATACCGAACATCTCAGTACCCATCTCAATCTTGATGTATTGAACAGCTTCTGAATATACCTTGACTTCTTCCATTCTTACATCCCTCCATCATTAAATCAACGCATTGGGATCGATGATAAGTGCCACTTCACCGTTACCCAATATTGTTGCACCACTGATTACCTTGCTTCTCTGTATATACTTGCCAAGGGACTTGATAACTATCTCCTGCTGGCCTGTAAGCTCGTCTATAACAAGACCTGCCTGCTTGTCGCCCTTCTTGACGATAACAACTACCAGATCCTCATCCTCTGCCTTGGTTGACTTGCAGTCAAGTATCTCACTGAGTCTGATGATAGGTATGATATTACCTCTTAAGTTGATAACCTCCTTCTGCTGAACCGCCTTGACATCATCAGGTCTTATGCTCTCAATGGTCTGGATATTACCCAAGGGTATCGCATACTTTTCGTTGCCCACAACGACCATAAGGCTCTGGATGATAGCCAGTGTAAGAGGAAGTCTGATTGTCCATGTACTGCCCACTCCAAGCGTAGACTTAACATCTACCTCACCTGAAAGTGACTCGATCTTGGACTTAACTACATCAAGACCGACTCCTCTTCCCGATATGTCGGATACGACCTTGGCTGTTGAGAAGCTGGGAAGGAATAAGAGGTTAATGATCTCCTTATCGGACATCTGATTAGCCTGCTCTTCCGTAATGGTTCCTCTCTCCAGTGCCTTGGCCTTAACAGCCTCCACATCTATACCGTTACCGTCATCTCTTACCTCGATCACAACGTTATTACCGTCCTGATAAGCATCAAGGAAGATAGAACCCTCCTCCGGCTTGCCTCTCTCCTTACGAAGATTAACATCGGACTCTATACCGTGATCGGCCGAATTACGCAGAAGGTGCATAAGAGGATCACCGATCTCATCGACCACTGTTCTGTCAAGCTCTGTCTCCTCACCCGACATATACAGCTCCATCTTCTTGCCAAGCTTCTTCTGCAGATCTCTGATCATGCGAGGGAACTTATTGACTACGCTCTCGATAGGAACCATTCGAACCTTCATGACAGATTCATGAAGTGATGTGGTAACATTCTCAAGATACTCAATATGCTCGCCTACATCATTGGCTGCCTCGTTATCCGCCGTTGCAGCCGATACCAGAGAGTTCTTGGCTGTGATAAGCTCGCTGACAAGATTCATAAGATCATCAAGCTTCTCTATATCTACTCTTACTGTACGATTGACAACCGGCTTCTTCTTCTCTGCGGTCGCAGGTCTGTTGCCTGCTGTATCGCTTGTCTTGCCTGTTGCGGCAACCGCACCTGTTGTTACCTCAGGAAGCGTAACCTCTGCTTCATCCTCTTCCTTGCTCTGCGAAGCATCGGAAGCCTCTACATCCTCAAGCAGTCCTCCGACTGCATCCTCTATCTCGGATACGCCCTTGGCAGCTGCTATAGCTGCGTCCACCGTAGCGTCCGTAATAAGTATCACACTGAATTCGTATTCGAATCTTTCATCCTCGATATCCTGTGTGGAAGGAACTGATACTACTATTTCACCAAGCTCCTCCAGCGCCTTGAATACAAGGAATGCTCTGGCTGACTTAAGGATACATGCTTCCTGAACATATACCGTAAGTCCTACTACGTTCTTGCCTTCCTTCCTGGCAGCATCGATCACGTCGATCTGCTCTTCCGCAAGCTTAATGTCTTTCCACTTATTCTTACCGGAATCAGAAGTTGCCTCCTGTGTCTGTGTCCCTTGCGCTTCGCCGTCGTCTTTGGCTTCGTTGTCGTCATCCGCAGGCGCTTCACCGTTTAAGAATCCGTTTAATGACTTAATGATCGCTGCATTATCATTGGTTCCTTCATCTCCGCCACCCTGAATATTATCAAGATATTCCTGAATGGCATCCAGACACTGGAATATGGTGTCGATCATTGCGGAATTCACCTTGATCTCACCATCTCTTACCTTCGAGAATACATTCTCCATGGCATGTGTGAGATCCTGCATTCTCTTATATCCCATTGTGCCTGCCATGCCCTTGAGGGAATGTGCGGCACGGAATATTTCATTCACGGTATCCATATTGTCCGGTGTCTGCTCAAGTTCCAGAATCTGAGTGTTCAGGTTCTGTAAGTGTTCGTTTGTCTCATCAATAAAGACTTCTAGGTATTGGCTTACATCCATTTCACTTTACCCCCACGTGTAAAATAATTTCCTGCGCGATGTCTTTAAGGGGAACCTCCTCGTCGGAGTATCCGGCTTTAACGGCCGCCTTGGGCATACCATACACCACGCAACTGCTACTTTCCTGTGTGATACAATAAATCTTCTTTTTTTCCTTCAGATGTCCTATTCCTTCCGTTCCGTCGGCTCCCATTCCGGTCATGACCACACAGACGACTTCGTCATAACTGCAATTGGCAAGCGATTCATACATATAATTGGCGCAAGGCTTAACACCTTCTCTGGTCGGCTCATCGGTATAATGCACCTTGGTCACTCCGCCGCTTTTTACCAAGTTCATGTGCGCTCCGCCCTTGGCGATATACACACAGCCCTTCTGCAACGTATCACCCTCCTTGGCTTCAACCACCTTGATGCGGCTCATGCTGTCCATTCTCTCTGCCAAGGATGCGGTGAATCCCACCGGCATATGCTGAACCATAACAACAGGTGCGTTGAGATCCTCCGGCAAGAACGGTATGACGCTCTGCAATGCCTTCGGCCCTCCGGTAGATACAGCAATGGCGACTATGCGATTGCCCGTAAGTCTGGAAGCACTCTTACGTGTGAGATCCTCGACCTTCTTCGTGTTGGCTCTTGCCTTGCTCGCATGAACAGTCGTGGCGTTGACGCTGGAATTGCTGACAGCATCAAGCAGTTGCATGAAATGCTTCGAGAATTCCTCGTCCTTAACCTTGAAGGACCATTCCGGCTTATGGATGAAATCCATAGCTCCCAGATCCAGCGCATCCATCGTGACCTTAGCCCCCTCCATGGTGAGGGTGCTCGCCATAAGGATCTTCGGTCGTATACCTTCCTTCTTAAGCGCCTGCAGCAGTCCGATGCCATCCATCTGGGGCATATTGACATCAAGCACCACTGCATCATATGTATTTTTCTTCAGAAGCTCCAGTGCCTCGACTCCGTTTTTGGCCTCATCGGCAACTGTGTATCTGGCATCTGAATTGATTATATCACCGAACACCCTTCTCATGAGTGCAGAGTCATC
>DGII01000061.1 GCA_002393095.1 Lachnospiraceae bacterium UBA3826
CTCCACATGCTGCTTCTGATCCTCACCTACCGGAACATAATGCGGCTGATACAGAAGTATATCCGCAGCCATAAGGGAAGGATACGTGAAAAGTCCCGCATTGATATTATCCTTATGCTTCTCCGACTTATCCTTGAACTGTGTCATTCTGCTAAGCTCACCGAACATCGTATAGCAGTCAAGCACCCATCCAAGCTGAGCATGTGCCGGCACGTGAGATTGTAAGAAAAGTGTATTTTTCTCAGGATCAAGTCCGCAGGCTATATAGAGAGCAAGCATCTCAAGAGAACGGCGTCTTAATTCCTTCGGTTCCTGCCTTACCGTAATTGTATGCAGATCAGCCATAAAGTAATAGCATTCGAATTCATTGACCCTGTCTGCCCAGTTCTTAATCGCGCCAAGATAATTACCCAGATGAAGATCGCCGCTTGGCTGAATACCCGACAGCATTACCTTCTTCTTATCGTTATCCGTACCCGTCACATTCTCCTCATTATTCACATTACTGATTAAATCCATATCCTTCTCCGTATCCTTTATTCATAAATTATCTACAATATTATAGTCCAACTCGCCCTTATGTTCAACTTGAATTAAACATATCCCTGTGTTATCATACTTTCGAAATTAATTCTATGTATACACTGCAGCTTGGCTTACCCCAACGATAATTAATTCCACACACATAAAAGGGATAATGGAGGCTATATAATGACAGCAGAAGACAGAGAGATGCTTAACAGAATAATGGAATTTGCGGATAAGGTGATGCCTGATATAGACCCCGAAAAGGTCAAGGTGTCCGAGCAGATCGACAAGCTAAGACCTATACTTCAGGAGCTTGCCATGGAGAAGTCCATGCCTGTTGAGGACGTATTCATCAAGTATATGGATCTCGCCACGGAGAATGCATTGGAATATGAGAAAAAGATGCAGGATGATTTCGGCGATATAATGAACACCGTATAGATATAAAACCCTGATGCGGATGTATCTGTCAGATACATTACATCAGGGTTTTATTATTATATTATTTCATTAGACACTCTATATACGAGCCGATCAAAAGCTTCTCTTCTCTATGATAAGCTCTACCTTATCTCCGTATACCGATACTCTCACATCATCGGCTATGCTCGCCACAATTGACTTCTCAAGCTCATCCCATGCTTCCTCGGCAGCATCCGATCTGTCCTCATTACCGATACTGCTTTTATATCTCTCCAGAGACCATGTGTAGAGAGCGCTTCCCATAGATGCGGTCTCAAGGTCTACCATGCCCATATTGCTGTACATGAGATAATCCCCACCGTATTCAGCCTGAAGCCTGCCCATCTCATCAAGACCGTAACGGCTGTTCTCCATAAGCTCTCTTATCTTACCCATAAAGCCTTTATATGCTTCATTCTTCCTGCTTGTTGCTACTCTTACAAGCTCATCTCTCTTATCCGCATCCATGATGGTACGGGCTTCAAGATGAAGTCTGCACAGGCAGTCAGGCGTGTTCTCAAGCCAGAACTGGGCACCGAAGTCACCGGTGATGGCAGATACCATCCCAAGGGTCTCCTCAACAAGAAGCCTGATCCTTAAGCTCTGCTTCTTATCAAGACCTGCATAGGCAGCGAATTTATTGGTTACATCCAATGCCTCGTCCATACCGATACCGAGGCTTGTAACAGTGATCTTATCTGTCTGCATATGTCACCTCTTTAGCCCTTATTCAATAGTAAGGATATCAGAGAAGCCTGTTACCTCGAATATCTCCATGACATCCTCGGATGCGTTGCGTATCACCATGCTGCCCTGCTTGTTCATAACCTTCTGTGCCTGAAGCAGAACCCTTAATCCCGCACTGGATACATACTCAAGATCCTTAATGTCGATCACAAGGCTCTTGATATCAGTAAGCGCATCCTTAAGCTTCATTTCAAGCTCAGGACTTGTAGTAGTATCAAGTCTTCCCTTTATGAACATCTCAAGATCATTACCTGTCTTTTTTGTTTCAACCGTCATCTTTTACCTCCTTGCCGAGCATCGCATTACTGCAATGCTACGGTACACATAATAAATAACCTCTAGTATTTTATCATATATTACGAATATAATCCATCAAACTTTTTCACCCATAGTATTTAACTTTTTCACCCATAGTATTTAAGACAGAGCATCGTGATGTCATCGAACTGCTCGGTGCCGCCTCTGAATTCTTCGATACCGGCAGCCACATTCTCTGTTATGGCTTTAATATCCGCATTCTTGGACCTGTTAAGCACACTTAACAGCCTCTCATAGCCGAAGCCCTCATCATCGAGATTGACAGCCTCCGGCACACCGTCCGTATATACGAAGAGCGTATCTCCCGGCGCAAGAGTGAATTCATGCTCCTTAAAGCTTAAGCCCTCCATTGTAGCTACAGCCGGCGAATGCCTATATTTTACCAATTCGAATTCACCGCCCTTATGACAAAGTATCGGGTGCTCATGTCCCGCATTGGCTGCTATTCCGACTCCGGTCTTAATATCAAGTATCGCAAGCCATACGGTCACGAAAAGCTCCGCCTCATTACCCTCGCAAAGTGTATCATTCACATCCCTTAGTATCTCTGACGGGGTTCCGCCCATCTGCGCCCTGTTCTTGATAAGTGTCTTGGCTATCACCATGAAGAGAGCCGCCGGAACTCCTTTTCCGGACACATCTGCCATTACAAGCGCCAGATGATCATCATCCGTAAGGAAGAAATCATAGAAGTCTCCTCCCACCTCCTTAGCCGGGTCCATGGTGGCGTAGAGGTCGAATTCCTTCCTGTCGGGGAAGGGTGGGAATATCCTGGGCAGCATATCTGCCTGTATCTGTGTCGCCACATTAAGCTCCGCGCTTATTCTCTCCTTTTCCGCCGTTATATGAGTGATCTCGTTAATGTAGCTTTTAGTCCTGTTGGTAAGTCCTAAGAACGCATCAGCAAGCACCTCTATCTCATCATCCGTATAGAAGGACTTATCCTTGATAAAGTCAAGATTGTCTCCGTTAATCTCCGTTACCTGCTTCGACATCCTGTTAAGCGGCCGGACTATCCTTTTAGCTAAGATATTGCCATTAATAACAGCCAGTAAGAGGATAACTACAAGAATCATTATGATAGCGCTCTTGGCATTACTTAAGCTTTCATTGTACTTAGCCGTCGCTTCCTCGGTTATACTGCGGTATCCTTCCTGCAGCATGACTGTCGGCTGCCTCGTTACATCTTTACTAACAGCCGATATGAACGCCCAGTCCATTGTGGGGATTGGGGCACCGCACATATAATATATGACTCCGTCCACCTCGATCTCACGCACGCCGGTATTCTCCTTAAGCGCAGTATCGATGACGGCAGCCAGATTCTCATTCCTCATACTCCTTAAGTCGGCAGCCTCATCCTCGGGCTTAACAGCAAAAAGTCCCTCACTCTTAGGTGATACGATTACATGTCCGTCACTGTTGACCACGAACATAAATGAGCCGTCCTTTTCGGAATTATTGATCTGCTCTATCATGGAATCTATGAAGAGGTCCACACCGATCACTGCCTTAAGCTTGCCTGAAGGATCATATACCGGGCACGAACAGATGACACCGTACTCACCCGTATAATTATCCGGTATGATATCTGTGAAGAATACATCTCCTCGCGCTTTGGCCTCAATATACCATGGTCTCTGCCTCGCAGGATAAGTTAGAGCCTTACCGTCAGAGCCCACCTTGGCACTCGGCGCATTATCAGCAAATATTGTAAATCCGCTCTCCGTTCCTATATAGCAGGCGTCTATGATAGTCCTGTCGTATGTGGACTTCATCATATCCGACAGATTGGCTAAAAGCCCCACCTCATCAGCAATATCATAATCCGAAGGGTCGATGCCTTCATCATATACAAGATAGGATACAGGCTCACCGTCCGTACACATATCCGGCGTAGGTACGACCATGCGGTTATTGATATCGGGATTGGCATAGAGCTTAGTTGCGTAATCCGCTATCATAAGCACCTGACTTCTGACATTGTCAAATACAGTATCACACAGCTCGGCATTTAATACCGTCTGGTTCGTTAATGATTCGCTGATCACTGCATCCATCGTAGCATCCGAGATCGTAGTCATGGACTCCACCTGGGAATCCCCCGACTCCTTGACTATCGCGCTCAATCTGTTGGACTGCACGACAATAACAGCAGTATATGCCGCCATTATCAATATGACTGTTATAGCCACCAGATTGAATATCTTATTCTCGATTCCGCCTATTACAAAATTCTTAAATTTCTTCATGATAACATATCTTTTAAGTGCAACCGCATTTACTTCCTTCTTCGCAAGTCACGTGTCCATACCCTGCCGCTCATCGGGATATCCTGTCCGGCCGCATAGCACCCGATATCTTTCTCAAGTGAATGAATGGTTGCCTCATCCGGCTTCCTTCCGTTTTCAATATCATTCAGAAGCATATCTATCTGTGTACGCATTACCATCATTGTCTGGGCCATATTACGCATGATAGCTATGATATTACGGTGATTATTCTGCACAAAATCCCCCATCTCACCCTCTGTTATACGTATCAGACTAACATCGGAATATGCAATCACCGTATATAGCGCCGGCTTGTGCAGCAGAAGCCCGAACTCTCCGAAGCATGCCTGCGGTCCTATGATGCCTATTAACGTCTCCTTCGGTGTCCCGTAGCCTATATATATCTCGGCATAACCGTTTAATATCTTATACATATCAAGGTTGACCTCGCCCTCCGTTAAGAGCGGTGTTCCTTCCTTAACCTCGAATATATGCCCAAGTGTTCTGTTGATCTTATCCTGCAATTCTTTATTCATATTTTTCACACTACCTCTTCTCTCAAAACCGCTATGTTGGTATCAGGCTCATCAATATGTCTGACAAGCTGACATGCTGTTTTTAAGAATATCTTCCGAAATCTTTTAATGCTGCTTAGGTCATAACAATCAGCCATATAGTCCACATACATCATGCACCCTTCGTCTTTTTCATGTATTTCTATATCCAGCAGATTATCAGCGGCAATATTATCACGTTCTATTTCTACCGGTATGAATTTAAGGGAACTGTTACTCTCAATATCCCGAAGATTTGATTGGTATATGAGTTCGGCATCGACATTATTTGCGTCATCCGGAGCCTCATACGAATAGCATGAATAATAGATATTATTTCTTATCTGCCGCAGAACCTCCCTGTATAATTCGGCTATTGTCGGTATTTTGCTCAATCTTATACCAATATAAAAATCACTTATAAGTGTACCGATTATATTAGCATCCGTTTCCTTATCTCTTCCGCTGAAGGTCCATGAGATACGTATATCCTCAGAATTATTGTAAAAAGCTATTGAAAGCAGGGAAACTGCTATAAAAAAAGCATTTTTGGAAACACTGTATTTTTTTTGAAGCTCATCATAAGAAGAAAACTCCACAGGTATCATGGCTGTAAAATTGCCATACTCGCCTTTTCCGAGCGGATGATCCGGCAGCGGATAACGGTCCCAGTTAACATTGTCAAGAAGAAGCGAATAATACTCCTTTGCTTCGGTATAGAGTTCTGACAGGCTCTCCTGCCGCCTCTCATTCATTTCATAATAATAGTAATCCGTATGAAGCTCTCTTCCTTCATAAGCATCACAAAGGTCACGTATCAGTATCTGCAATGAATTTCCGTCAGCAATAATATGATGAATATCAATATACAGATATCCGCCCCTCTCAGTCTTTATAAGACGAACCCTGTACAGCTTGG
Source organism: Lachnospiraceae bacterium UBA3826 (assembly GCA_002393095.1). Taxonomy (GTDB): domain Bacteria; phylum Bacillota; class Clostridia; order Lachnospirales; family Lachnospiraceae; genus Colinaster. Next base: position 5,802 of record DGII01000061.1, read on the forward strand.
AATTCATAAGCTTATACGGCTTTATCAAATCTTCACATTCATCGATAAATTCAGCTTCAGACATGGATTCAATCCCAACGGACAGATAGGCATCCGGTACATAACGTTGTACAAGATCATTATTGTCATTGAAGCACAAAACCGTTGAAAAGACCGGGTGATTTCTAAGCACTGTTTCCATTGCGCCTTGAAGACGAACCAGATCAACCGCAGGATCAAGCTTTAACAGCATATACAGATTCCATGCGGTGGATTTGGGGACAAAGCACTGGAAATCAAACATATACAACTGAGTTGCCGTAAGCGGTTGGTCCTCGCACAATGCGCCTGCATTCTCACTTTCTATATCACCGGACTCCTTCGAAACCGCAACGTGGTATATCTGAACGATCTTACGGGGTGTCTTACCGTTGATGAACATGGATGCACTTAATCTAGGCCAATTAAGCTGCGCCAAAATGCCAATGATTGACATTGAATCGACGCCAAGCTCTATGAGGTCATCCATGGCACCTATTTTGTCAATACCAAGGATTTTTTCAGCAACAGTACAGAATAACGCTTCATCCTCACCCTCCGGAGCGACATATTCTGCTCTGTATAACGAACGATCCGGTATAGGAAGTGCACTTCGGTTGAATTTACCGTTTTCATTCAGAGGCACAGCATCAATATGAACAAAAAACGAAGGAATCATGTATGTGGCCAGAACAGGTCTTAGTGCTTCCCTCGCATATTCGGTATCGATAGTGTTCTTCCCTGTATAATATGCACACAGATAAACCACGGAATTCTCGGAAAATGCTCGCACACCGGCCCAATCCACCTTCAAAGTATTTACAATCGCGGATTCAATCTCGGAAGGTTCTACACGGTTACCGCGAATCTTGATCATATCGTCATTGCGCCCAAGCACAATCATATCACCGGTATCCGAAATCTTTCCAAGATCACCTGAATTCACATATCCGTCTAACAGCCTTTTCTCCGTTTCCTTCGGAAGTCCCAGATATCCTCTGAAGAAAGGATTCTTATAGCATATATTACCGGCACTGCCGTCCGGCACTTTCTTACCAGAATCATCCAGAATCGATACGCGGGCACTTTCGACATACGGCCTGCCTACGGGAGTTACATCATATTTCTTATCTATCCTGAATGCGCCAATATTAAAGCAGGATTCCGACTGTGCATAGAGACAGTATATATCAATACCTTCTATGTATACATTTCTGACCAGTTCGCCTCCCGATATTATTTTTTTAACAGAAGGCGGCATGTTCTTCATCATCTGTATCATCAAGGAGGTCATGAAAAGGATGGAAATACCATATTCCTCAATACTCTTCGTAAATAACCCGGGATTCTTGACAACCTCTCTTGAAAAAACAACGATTGTTCCGCCTTCGCTAAGAGTAGGAACTACCATTAGTATAGTCGCTGCAAAATTTAGCGGTGTTGTAAGTGCAAGCCGGTCACATTCTTCCATTACGGGATGTCCGTCGCACATATTGCCCTTTATACACATATCAAGCACTCCGTATTCCTGCAGGACACCCTTAGGCTTTCCTGTTGTTCCCGATGTATATACAAGGAGGGCAAGATCATGTGGATCGGTTTTTTCATGCCCGCTATAAGATGTATAATTCATCATTTCCGTAAAAACTTCATCATCTATGAGCAATGCGCATCTGCTGTTCTCGTATATATAATTCACACGTTCCTTCGCATATCCTCTTTCGACTATTACTGCAGCCGCTCCTGCACGCCATACTCCTATCAGGGCAACCAAAGGACGCATCCCCCTTGTAACATGGAGCATAACAACGGATTCTCTGCCTATCCCATGTTCTTTAAGATAGCAATAGACTTTACCGGATAAATTATATAATTCTCCGTAGCTAAGCTTTGCCCCTGTATCGGCCGATATCAAAGCGGTCTTTTGTGTATGCCTGACCGAATGCTCTTCTAAATCATCTATAAATGCCATGGTCTTTCCTTTAAAAAATATCAGCTTTATTATAAGTTATTATCACCATTATGACCTAAAAGCCTTAAGGGCGTCAACCAGATGTTGACGCCCTGTATTATCGGCTTCTGTTGATAAGCCATGTTATCTGGCATTAGCACGCCTCTTAGCTCTCCTCATCTTACGCTGATGATTGATAAGTATAAGGAAGCATGTTATGGCGATACCGAAGGTAAGCGCCGCTCCCGCGCATAACCATGTGATCAGATTCGTTGAAGTAGTCACTTCTCTCGCAATCGCATAAGACGAGAATCTGTCAGTATAGAATGTGATCGTCTTAGGATCATCATCTATATCCGGAAGTATGCCAAGTGTTCCGTTATGTACTCTTAGTATAGAATACGTCTTACCTGCCTTATATATATCATCAGGTATCTCTATAACCACCTGCATGAGACTCGGAAGCTCCGTGATCTTCTCCGTATAGCCGCCTGAGGTCTTAAGCATCGTCAGATCGAAGTACTGCAGAGGCTTCTGTCCTACGGCATTCTTCATAAGGCGCTCAGTTGCCGGTGACGCGTCCTCTTTAACAAGGCTTACCGCTATATCCACCTGACCGCCCCTTGCCATGGACATCACGTCCTCAGTCGTAAGCATGTCATGAACCACTATATCAAGGTTGGGAAGGCTTGGATTGATCTGCTCATCCGCAAGCATCATAAGCTCTTCTCTTGACATATTCTGATAGTCCACACCCTTACTGTTCTTAGGCTCCATGGTATTGGTGACATATGCGCCGAGGCTTCCCGTATAGAAGGCCGCATCAAGTATCGGCATGGTATTGCCTGATGCCACCATCTGCGCGATCTCATCCATTGATACACCCATGGACTTCATGACAGGAGATGAGAATTCAATATTCTCCTCAGCTTCCGTTACACCCAATTCCTCATCTGTAGGCACATATATCTCATCGAGATTCTCAATCTCCTCCACATATGTGTCACCGCCGGCACCGCTTGCAGCCTGAGCGATATCCACTGTAGACTGTGATGTCGCCGTATTGCTCTCTGTCTTCGGTACAGCCTGTACCTTCTTCTCCTGTGCTCCCACCTTCTTAGATGCTGCTTCTGTCTGAACGAACGCAACAGCTATGGTATGCGGTCCTCTTACATTAGTGAAGGTATAGGTGCTTACATTGCCTACCTGTACTCCGTCTACCGCTACAGCAAGGATAGCGAAGCCTGACTTCGGAGTCATTGTATATGTCAGATTAGTACCCTCTGCTACAAGTGTCTTGCCGCTTGGCGTGATGGAACCGCCTGTCGTAGCCACACCTGCCGATATCTCATAGGATGTGATGCCCTTTTTAGCGAAGATGGCAGTGATGGTATAATCCTGCTCAACCTTATCAACCTTATATGATGCATCCCTTCTCACGACCTGACCGTTGACCTGCCATTCTCTGAACTCATAGCCGCTTGAAGGCTCAGCCTTAAGGGTTGTGCCACTACCGAGCGCGATAGTTCCGCCGCCGCTTACCTTACCGCCCTCTATGGGAGAAGCTGCCATCGTGATAGTATATGATGTCTTAGAGAACATCGCCGTTATCTTACGATCCGTTGTCAGATTCTTAAGAGATATTGACGCATCCCTGCTTATGATAGTATCTCCCTCTTTCCAGCCGGTGAATACATATCCTGAATAAGCCTTAGCGGAAAGCGTAGTGCTTGAACCATAGGTTACATTGCCTCCACCTACTATATTGCCTGCATCCTTGATATTGGAATCAACCTTAACCGTTACATAATTCTGGGCGAACTTCGCCGTTACATCGGTATTGGATGTCACATCATTCAAAGTAAAGTTGGTCGCTGTCGATACATTCTTCCCGCCTAAGAACCATCCTACGAAATAATAGTTCTTATTCGGAACAGCAGACAGAGTTACACTGCCGCCGGATACGACCGCACCGCCTCCGGTGACGCTTCCGCCGCCTGTGGGCTCTGCTATCGCCGCTACATTGTAGCTGTTAGTCTGTGTCGTGACTACAGCCGTACCGGATACGGATTCATTCTCAACAGACGTTGCGATGACATTGATGGTGGGTGAGGTCTCATCACGACCTACAGTCAACAGACCATTCTCATCGATAGATGTAGCCGCAGATCTCTGATTGGTAATTGACCATCTCACATCCTGCGTGGGAGGAACAGCCTCATTGGAGCCCTTGACGATTGCCTGGAACTGATATCCGCCATCCACTGCTATCGTCATCTTCGCCGGATATATCTGTATTCCAGTGATGGATTCCTGCTTACTTACCACCCTTCCGCTCAACTTAAGCTTAAGAGCATTGTTATAATTGGGATCTTTGGTCGCATCAGCGAACATCAGTGTCGACTTGTATGTCCCTGCCCTAAGTTCAGCTGACATACCTATGTTGAATATCGCCGACTGTCCCGGCTCAAGGTGCATCGACATTGTCTGTGCAGTGCCCTGTGCCGTATTATTCATAAGCTCTACGGTAAAGGCTCCGTCTACATCATCGACCTTATTGTATATAAGATCAACTGCCGTAGTACCGGTATTCTTAATATCCAACGGATAATATGCTCTTGTCGCTCCAACCTCTGCCGCACCGAAATCAAGCTTGGTCACAAGGTTGGTATTAAAGGATGCCATAAGCGTATATGTTGAATCAAGCGCAGCTACCTTCTTCTCACCCTCAGCCTTCCTTGCTTCCTCCTGCTCCTTGGCTATACGATCAGCCTCCTCCTGGGCCTTTCTCTGAGCCTCTCTTGCAGCCTCCTCTTCGGCCTGCTTCTTGGCTGCCTCATCGGCTTCCCTTGCTGCCCTTTCCTCGGCCTCAATTCTGGCTTTTTCTTCTTCCTCCAGTTGACGGCGAAGCTCCTCTTCTATGGCAGCCTCATCCTGTCCGCCCTCAGAGATCTCATCTACTACTTCTCCTTCCTCCGCCCTGACTACATAGCCCTCGGCTCTTGTCACCATCACAAGTCCCGTTACGTTCGTCATGAACATGACTAAGGACAGAACTATGGTAAGAACCAGTGTAACTGTTTTTTTCATAGTATAACTTTTCCTCCTCCGAATTGACTTCTTCCTTCTATATATAGCATTTTTAGGTGTGAATGTACACCATATCTTGTATTTTACCACACCTACTGTAACAGAAGCGTAACAGTTGTTACATCGTTACCTGTCCGCCATTTATTGTTTTATTTGGAACTTCTCTTTTTTTCGGTTCAAATAAAAGCTTTTGCGTGCTTTTATCCATAGTTTTCGTCTTAAGAGGGGTATTCTCATTGAATGAGTATTTATTGGCAGGCATAATATGCAGGGCAAGATCAGAGACCAGCCTTGGCATGATTTATTCCTCCTACTGTATCATCTGATATATTATACAGTTTAGTCGCGCTTATTCCACGCTTTGATCTCTTATATATCTTTTACTCAATACGGGAATTCCACCTTACAGTGATCATTAGGATAATCAAAAAGATACTCTGCTTCAATGTCATTATCATTAAGCAGCTTAACAAGCGTCCGGACATAATCATCCGAAGTATGATCAAGCAGCATCGATATATAGAACCAGCCGTTAACCGGAACGGTATTCACAAGGACAGGTGCACTTAAGGCACTAACATTGATGGTCATGTATTTTATATATTTTTCGATGGCTCCCCATCTTATCCTGCCCTCATAGCTTATGGCCATGGACTCGGGATTCTCGATTATAAG
>DGII01000164.1 GCA_002393095.1 Lachnospiraceae bacterium UBA3826
TTGGAACAGGCAAGGAGCAGCATATAACGATAACAGCCGGTTCGTCTATGTCGGATGAAGAGATAGATAAGGCCGTTAAGGAGGCTCAGGAGTATGAGGCTCAGGATAAGGCCCGTAAGGAAGCTATAGATGCCCGTAATGATGCGGACAGCTTCGTATTCCAGACAGAGAAGGCATTAAATGAGGTCGGAGATAAGGTGGATGCATCAGAGAAGGCATCGGTTGAGGCTGATCTCCAGGCACTTAAGGATATTCTTGAGAAGACCAAGGATACGGAGATGACCTCTGATCAGGTATCGGAGATGAAGGCTGCTCAGGAGAAGCTTATGACAGGTGCTCAGAACCTCTTCGCCAAGATGTATGAGCAGGCACAGGGCGCAGCCGGAGCACAGGGCGCAGGTCCTGACATGGGAGGCTTCACTGCAGACGCACAGAATCAGACACAGTCGGATAACGGAAGCGCAGCAGATGATGATATTATAGACGGTGACTTCAGAGAGGTATAATCTGATCATCAGGAATAAAAGCACTTAATTGTAAGGGGACATACTCTGTCCCCTTACAGTGACGATATTGGAGATCAAGAAGATGGCAGAACAGAAAAGAGATTATTATGAGGTGCTAGGCGTTGATAAGAACGCCGATGAAGCAGCACTGAAAAAAGCATATCGTGTTCTTGCGAAAAAATATCATCCGGATATGAATCCCGGTGACAAGGATGCCGAAAAGAAGTTCAAGGAAGCATCTGAGGCATACGCTGTCCTTAGTGATCCTGAGAAGAGGAGACAGTATGATCAGTTCGGTCATGCAGCCTTTGAAGGCGGAGCCGGAGGTGCAGGAGGCTTCGGAGGATTTGACTTTAACGGTGCGGATTTTACCGATATTTTCGGAGATCTGTTCGGAGACTTATTCGGTGGCGGAAGAAGAAGCGGCGGAGCAAGGAACGGTCCCATGAAGGGAAGCAATGTACGTACAAGTATACGTATAACCTTTGAGGAGGCCGTCTTCGGATGCGAGAAGGAAATAGAGCTTAATGTCAAGGAAGAATGCAAGACCTGTAAGGGTTCCGGCGCCAAGCCGGGGACTTCGCCCGTCACATGTACCAAGTGTGGCGGTAAAGGACAGGTTGTATTCTCACAGCAATCCTTCTTCGGAACGGTACGTAACGTACAGACCTGTCCCGATTGTCAGGGTACGGGTAAAGTCATCAAGGAGAGGTGTCCGGATTGCCGTGGTACGGGTTACATTCCCATGAAGAAGAGATTCGCCGTAGATATACCTGCAGGAATCGATAACGGACAGTGCAAGAGATTGTCAGGGCAGGGAGAGCCGGGTATCAACGGAGGCCCCAGAGGAGATGTCCTTGTGGAAGTGATAGTGGGAAGACATCCCATATTCCAGAGACAGGATATGAATATATTCTCGACAGTACCGGTATCCTTCCCCATAGCGGCTCTCGGCGGTGAGATAGTCATTGATACTGTTGACGGCAAGGTCATATATGAAGTGAAGGCAGGTACACAGACAGATACGAGGGTCAGACTTAAGGGCAAGGGAGTACCTTCCCTTCGTAATAAGGACGTAAGAGGAGATCATTACGTGACGCTTGTTGTACAGGTACCGGACAAGCTATCACATGAGGCTAAGGAGTTGCTTGCACAATATGATGAGGCCAATGATGATTCGCTTAATGCCGCCAAAAGGTTCACGGACAGTAAGGCAAAGGGAAGCAGCGGTTCGGCGGCAGGTAAAAAGAAAAAGAAGATTTTTTAATAATTGATATTCTTAAAGCCCGAAGCACAATATATTGTGTTTCGGGCTTTAATGTACTATGAAAATATGCTAGAATATCCTTGATCATGGATACCGTAATACTTAAAGCAGACAGGAATAATATTGATAGAGAAGGGATTGCAGAAGCAGGCCGTATAATCAGGCAGGGCGGGCTTGTGGCGTTCCCTACGGAGACGGTGTACGGACTCGGCGGAGATGCCCTGAATCCTGAATCGAGTAAGAAGATATACGCAGCCAAGGGTAGGCCGTCGGACAATCCGCTTATAGTACATATAGCGGATATAGAAGATATATACCGAATAGTATCCGTGGATGACAGAGGATATTCGATGAAGGGGATAGAGGATAAGCTTTTATCTCTTGCAGGAGCTTTCTGGCCCGGTCCCCTTACCATCATACTCAATAAGAGGGATGAAGTTCCGTATGAGACTACCGGAGGACTTGATACGGTGGCTGTGAGGATGCCATCCGATGATATAGCCAGAGAATTCATTCGCTGTGCGGGAGGATACATAGCGGCGCCCAGTGCCAATACATCCGGCAGACCGTCACCTACCATGGTTAAGCATGTGATAGAGGACATGGACGGAAGGATAGACATGATCATCGATGGCGGCGATGTGGATATAGGCGTTGAATCCACCATAATCGACCTTACGGATAAGCAGGCGATGATCTTAAGGCCCGGAGCCGTCACCATTGATATGCTGCGGGATGTTCTTGGAGAAGTCATATATGCTCCCAATATAAGAGGGGAGGATAAGGACAAGGCACCTAAGGCGCCCGGCATGAAATACAGACACTACGCACCCAAGGGCGAGCTTACCGTGGTAAAGGGTCCGTATGAACGTGTAGTGCGATATATCAATGACAAAGCTGCTCTTTATAAATCGGAGCTGATGAAGGTTGGAGTCATATGTGTAGATGAGCATGTACTTGATTATAAAGCAGAGATCGTCCGGTGCATCGGCAAGCAGGGGGATGATGAGGAGGCATCTAAGAGACTTTACTCGATACTTCGAGACTTTGATACGGAAGGCGTGGAGGTGATCTATTCGGAGGAGCTTGGAGCAGAGGGCATAGGAGTTGCGCTCAGGAACAGATTACTTAAAGCTGCAGGACAGAGGATAGTGGATACCAAAGCTGCGGAGGCTTAAAGCGGATATACGGTAAAGGACGGTACAGGAGGAAGAGGATGATGGAAGTGAAGAGAGTGGCGCTTGGAAGCGATCACGGCGGATATGATATGAAGGAACTCATAGCCGCTCATCTTAAGGAGAGAGGTATCGAGTATACGGATTACGGCTGCAAGGATAAAGCATCCTGTGACTATCCGGTATTCGGTAAAGCAGCAGCCGAGGCTGTTGCCAGGGGCGAGTGTGACATGGGGATAGTGGTATGCACCACGGGCATAGGAATATCCATAACAGCCAATAAGGTTAAGGGTATCAGGTGCGCATTGTGCAGCGAGCCGCTTTCGGCAAGGATGACCAGACTTCATAATGATGCCAATATGCTGGCCATAGGGGGAGCGATGATAGGTCCCAATATGGCATACGATATAGTAGATACATTTCTTGACACCCCGTTTTCGGGAGAAGAGAAGCATGTAAGACGGATTGGGGAGATAAAGGCTCTGGAGGAAGACTAATTTATTAAATCACGAATAAATAATCACACATGGAGGAGTAATATGGCTAACGTAATGATAATGGACCACCCGTTGATTCAGCACAAGATCGGTTATATCAGAAGAGAGGATACCGGAACAAAGGATTTCAGACAGACTGTTTCGGAGATAGCGATGCTGATATGCTATGAGGCGACAAGACATCTTGAACTGACAGATGTGGATATCACAACGCCCATCTGCAAGACCACGGTCAAGACCCTTAAGGGCAGGAAGCTTGCCGTAGTGCCGATCTTAAGAGCCGGTCTGGGAATGGTGGATGGAATGCTGACTCTGATACCTACAGCGAAGGTGGGTCACATAGGTCTGTACAGAGACCCGGACTCTCACAAGCCGGTAGAGTACTACTGTAAGCTGCCCGCAGACAGTGCCGAGAGAGAGGTGTTCGTAGTGGACCCCATGCTTGCTACGGGCGGAAGTGCTTCGGCTGCCATTCAGATGCTTAAGGATAAGGGCTGCAAGAAGATACATTTTATGTGCATAATAGCGGCACCCGAAGGAGTTGAGGTGCTTAAGAACGCCCATCCGGATGTGGATATATATATCGGGGCGCTTGATGAGAAGCTTAATGAGAACGCATATATCGTTCCCGGTCTGGGGGATGCGGGAGACAGGATATTCGGAACCAAGTAATATTAAATCACGAATCAATTATTGAGTGTTTGCAGAGGGGTTTATATGGGCAAGAGAGAAGACTATATAAGATGGGATGAGTACTTTATGGGTATAAGCAAGCTTGCGGGGATGCGTTCTAAAGATCCCAATACGCAGGTTGGCGCCTGTATAGTGGGAGAAGATAACAAGATACTTTCCATGGGTTACAACGGATTCCCCAACGGGTGCTCGGATGAGGATTTCCCGTGGGACAGAGACGGGGATATGCTGGATACCAAGTATGCATACGTAACCCACAGTGAGCTTAATGCGATACTGAATTACAGAGGAGGCTCCCTTGCGGGCTCCAAGCTCTATGTATCACTTTTCCCATGTAATGAATGCGCCAAGGCGATCATCCAGTGCGGTATCAAGACCGTTATATATGACAGTGACAAATACGCGGGAACTCCCGGTAATATCGCTGCCAAGAGGATGTTTGATGCGGCGGGTATCGTATATAAGAAATATGAGCATTCCGGAAGGACACTCTCCATAGACGTATAGTTATGAGAAAGCTTTCGCCAAAAAGCGTGGTGTTAGTATCTGTAATCTCCGTTATGCTGTCCATAATCCCGGTAATGTCGGTCCGCGCCGATATCAAGGATACACAGGAGAAGCTTAATAAGGCGCAGCAGGAGCATGCGGATACCACCCAGAAGCTTAAAGAGACAAAAGATAATATCGATTCCCTGAATAACACCAAGGGAACTCTGGAGGGCCAGCTACATCAATTGAATGTGGAGCTGGCTACAGTCAGTGATAATCTCGCAACTCTGGAGGGACAGATTGCCGATAAGGAGGATGAGATCACGCAGACCGAGGCTGATCTTGAGGAAGCCATAGCTGTTGAGAATGCCCAGTATGAGGCTATGAAGAAGCGCATACGGTTCATGTATGAGAAAAAGGAATACACCTATGCGGAGATGCTTTTTACATCCAGGAGCTTTGCGGATTTTCTGAACAAGAACAATTATATAGAAAAGCTCTCGGAGTACGACCGCAAAATGCTTGACAGGTTCGTGGAGACAAGGGAGAACGTAGAGGCTACCAAGGCCGTCTTAGAGGAACAGAAGGCCGAGCTTGATGAGTATCACGAGCAGGTGGAGGCAGAGCAGGCCAAGGTAACGGGATATGTTAATGCAACTGCAGGCGAAGTGAGAAAATATGCGGGAGAGATCAAGGCGTTCGAAGCAGTGGCGGATGCTTATGCCGAACAGTCTGCCAAGGAAGAGGAGAATATTGCGGCGCTTAAGAAGCAGTTGGCGGAAGAGATAGCCCTGTCCAAGCTGGCAGCACAGTCCAAGTGGCGTGATATATCGGAAGTACAGTTTCAGGACGGAGACAGATACCTCCTTGCCAATCTGATATACTGTGAAGCCGGCAACCAGCCGTATGAGGGACAATTGGCGGTAGGCGCCGTAGTCATCAACAGAGTGTTAAGCTCGGTATATCCGGATACGGTAGTAGGAGTGATATATCAGAACAAGCAGTTTTCGCCTGTAGGTGACGGGCATCTGGCTTTAGCGCTGGCCTCGGATAAGGCAACAGCGGCCTGCTATAAGGCAGCGGATGAAGCCATGAGCGGGCATACCAATGTGGGCAACTGCGTATACTTCAGGACACCGATCGAAGGGCTGACCGGTATACAGATCGGCGGACATATATTCTATTAATCGGACAGATGTCCGCAAAGGTATATATATCAACGAGATGCGGAGAATAAGGCCCCTCTGATAATCGTTTCGTTACATTATACAGAGCGGAAGGAATGGTGAAAATGGATCATATCGAAAAAGCATATCCTACCCTATATCGAAAAAGGATAATACCCGATGAATGCGTGAAGCTTAAGGATGATATAATCCTTCACATGGATGATACGATGCTTGTCACAAAATGGCAGACACTTAAGCCGCGTAAGGACTTTCATCACGGACACTCGCTGTATCTGTTCGGAGAGGGTATTAAAGTAAGCAAGTTCTTAAGAGAGGACGGCTCTCTGTACTATTGGTATTGCGATATAGTTGATTTCACGGAGAACAGGGAAGAGAACACACTGATCGTCACCGACCTACTGGTTGACATAACATTGGATTCCGATAACAGGCTTGATGTACTGGATGTTGATGAGCTGGTGGAGGCTTTCAATAAGGGACTTATAACGGACGGACAATTCCACAGATCGGTGGAAAGACTCGGAAAGCTGATAGAATCGGTACATGATGGCAGCTTTGGCAAGTACAGGAAGATTATCGAAGAGTATGCATAAGCGAGAGCAGGTTGTTACAGCTTTGCCTTTACAATATGCGCATTTTCTAGTATAATAGCCATTAGTGCGAAGAGAGGAACCACGGATGAAGGGGAGCAGAGGTCATATACGAGTATTATCCTATATCACGCAATTTGCTCTTAATATGCTGGTTCCTATATTTTTATGTTCGGCACTTGGATATTATATAGACACTAAGCTGGGGACAAGCGCCTTTTTTATAATCATGTTCTTTGTCGGAGCAATAGCGGGGGCGCGCAATATATATATACTGGCCAAGAGAGAATACACCCATGACGGGAGCGACAGGGAAGATGAAAATTGACAGGACTTTGTCATGTATGCATATAGGCATTATTGCCTTCGGCATCCTGTGTCAGCTTGTTATAGTGTGGTTTGTATCAGAGAAGCTTTACTTTACCGTAGGGTTATGGGTGGGCATAATAACCGCCTGTATCTATGCGTATCATCTCTGGTGGTCGTTAGACCGCAATCTGACAGTTAATGCGGATAACGAAAAGGGGGCAGCTGCCTTTTCACTTAAGCACAGCATCTTAAGATATGCGTCTGTTATGCTCATTCTTATGGGACTGTGGTTCTTAGGTGGCAACACTGCGATGCTTGCGGGATTCTTGGGCGTGATGGGAGTTAAGGCAGGTGCGTATCTGCAACCTCTGATCTTAAGGATCGCAGACAGGAACAAGGATTGAATTACAGGGTATTTTAATAAAGGACAAGGAGGTGGGTCTATGAATCCGATATTACTTGCAGCGGATAATGAAGTGGATTTTATGATTCACGGAATCTTCTCATACAGCTTTTTCGGACAGAAGGTATGGATAACGACGACTCACGTATGTACGCTCATAGTGCTGATCACACTCATGATCTTCATGTATGTTGCGGGAAGAGCCATGAAGAAGGGCAAGGAGGTTCCGGAGGGATTCCAGAATGTGGTGGAGCTTATAGTGGAGAAGCTTGACGGAATGGTTGAGTCTACGATGGGCACCAAGGGCAGGAATTTCCGTAATTATATCGGTACTATCTTTATCTTCATCATTTTCAGCAATATTTCAGGTCTTCTCGGATTGAGACCTCCGACGGCGGATTACGGCACCACGCTTCCGCTCGGACTTATTACCTTTACCCTTATATTTGTGACCAAGATAAGGTATCAGAAGGTTACCGGATTCCTTAAGGGACTGTGCGATCCCTGGCCGTTCTGGGCACCGATTAATGTCATCGGTGATGTGGCGGTTCCCATATCGCTGTCGCTGCGTCTCTTCGCCAATATATTGTCAGGAACGGTCATGATGGCGCTGATATACGGGTTGCTCAACAGAATAGCCTATGTATGGCCGGCTGCTCTGCATGTTTATTTTGATCTGTTCTCGGGAGCGATACAGACATATGTGTTCTGTATGCTTACGATGACATATATCGCTGATGCGATGGGTGATTCTTAAATCATTATTATTACATAACGGAGGAATGGATTATGGAATTCAACACTAACTTTATTCTCGGATGCTCGGCAATAGGTGCCGGACTTGCTGTTATAGCAGGTATCGGACCCGGTGTAGGTCAGGGTATTGCTGCTGGACATGCTGCAGCCGCAGTCGGACGTAATCCGGGAGCCAAGGGAGATATCACAGGTACCATGCTTTTAGGACAGGCCGTTGCCGAGACAACAGGTCTCTACGGTCTTCTTATTGCCATGATACTCATCTTTGTTAAGCCTCTGGCAAAATAAAGCCTTCATTTAGAGCATAACGGAAAGGAGGCAGAAGGTTGAATTTATATATAAAAGCAGGTCTTATACTTGCAACAGCCGAAGGAATGACCCCGAGACTGTTCGACCTTGATATGCAGTTGTTACATGATGCGTTGCTTACGCTCATAGCTGTGATCGCTTTGTTCTTCTTTGCTTCGTACTTCTTCTTCAATCCTGCAAGGGAATTCTTGAAGAAGCGTCAGGACAAGATCAAGAGTGAGCTTGACGAAGCCAAGGAGAGTCTTGATAATGCCAAAGCGCTTCGAAGTGAATATGAACAGAAGCTCCGTGATATAGACAAGGAGGCGGAAGCCATACTCAGTGAGGCAAGGAGAAAGGCGCTTGACAGCGAGGCGGCGACCATAGCCAAAGCCAAGGCTGAAGCATCGGGTATCATAGAGAGAGCCAATACAGAGGCAGAGCTTGAGAAGAAGCGTGTTGCGGATGATGTTAAGCGTGAGATGGTCTCAGTGGCATCCGCTATCGCAGGCAAGGTTATAGGACAGAATATGGACACCGAGGTACAGGGTAAGCTTGTAGATGACACTTTAAAGGAGATAGGTGATAGTACATGGCTAAGCTGATATCCAAGACATACGGTGATGCATTGCTTGAGCTTGTTACCGAAAAAGGGAATATTGACGATATGTTCGAAGAAGTCAGGGCGTTGTCGGAGATACTTAAGGACAACCCCGACTATGTGGAGCTTATCAATAATCCCAGAATAGATATGGATAATAAGATCGACGCTATAGAGAATGTCTTCAAGGGCAGGCTTTCTGATGATCTCACGGGCTTTTTGGTGATCGTGGTATCTAAGGGAAGATTCTCGGAGATAGATAAGATCTTTGAGTATTTTATGGATGAGGTTAATAAGCTTAAGGGCGTAGGTACGGCTTATGTAACTACACCTATGGAGTTAAACGCCGAAGAGAAGAAGAAGGTTGAGGAGAGACTTCTTCAGACAACGTCATATAAGAGCATGAACATGAATTATGTGATCGATGAGAGTCTCATAGGCGGAATGCGTATTAAGATAGGTGACAGAGTCGTAGACTCAAGCGTAAGTACCAAGATCGCTAAGCTTAAGCAGAGCTTGATGAATACAATGCTTGATTAGCACATATTACAGCAAAAGAAAGGAAAAGATCCATGAATTTAAGACCAGAAGAGATAAGTTCAGTCATCAAGGATCAGATTAAGAGATATTCTAAAGAGATGGAAGTATCCGATACCGGAACCGTCATTCAGGTTGCGGACGGAATCGCCCGTGTACATGGTCTGAAGAAGGCTATGCAGGGTGAATTGCTTGAATTTCCGGACGAGATATACGGAATGGTATTGAACCTTGAGGAAGACAATGTCGGTGCCGTTCTTCTCGGTAATCACAGGAATATCAGTGAGGGCGATGTGGTTAAGACAACGGGACGAGTTGTTGAGGTGCCGGTAGGTGACGCAATGCTCGGACGTGTAGTCAATGCCCTTGGTCAGCCTATAGATGGCAAGGGTCCCATAGAGACGGACAAGTATCGTCAGATCGAGAGGGTAGCATCCGGTGTTATCACACGTAAGTCGGTTGATACTCCTCTTCAGACAGGTATTAAGGCTATAGATTCCATGGTTCCGATAGGACGTGGTCAGAGAGAGCTTATTATCGGCGACAGACAGACAGGTAAGACGGCGATAGCGATAGACACGATCATCAACCAGAAGGGTCAGAATGTCAAGTGTATCTATGTTGCCATAGGTCAGAAGGCATCTACGGTTGCCAACATAGTTAAGACTCTCGAAGAGTACGGTGCGATGGCTTATACGACGGTTGTGGCATCTACAGCCAGTGAGCTTGCACCTTTACAGTATATCGCGCCTTATTCGGGGTGTGCCATAGGTGAGGAGTGGATGGAAAAGGGAGAGGATGTCTTAGTCATATATGATGACTTAAGTAAGCATGCTACCGCATACCGAACACTCTCTTTGCTCCTTAAGCGTCCGCCCGGGCGTGAAGCTTATCCCGGTGATGTATTCTACCTGCATTCAAGACTTTTGGAACGTGCAGCCAGAATGAGCGAGGAGTACGGTGGAGGTTCCCTCACGGCTCTTCCCATAATCGAGACACAGGCAGGCGATGTGTCTGCATACATTCCGACTAACGTTATATCTATCACGGACGGTCAGATATACCTTGAGACAGAGATGTTCAATTCGGGCTTCAGACCTGCTATCAATGCCGGACTTTCGGTATCAAGAGTCGGCGGTGCAGCCCAGATCAAGGCCATGAAGAAGATCGCGGCTCCTATCCGTGTGGAGCTTGCCCAGTACAGAGAGCTTGCGGCATTCGCACAGTTCGGTTCCGAGCTTGATGCGGATACGAAGGAGAAGTTGGCACAGGGTGAAAGGATACGTGAGATATTAAAGCAGCCTCAGTATAAGCCAATGCCGGTACAGTATCAGGTAATAATCATCTATGTGGCTACCAATAAGTATCTTCTGGATGTACCTGTAAGTGCCATCACGAGATTTGAGACGGAGCTGTTCGAATTCCTGGATACCAAGTATCCTGAGATACCGAAGAGTATCATGGAAGAGAAGCAGATAACGGAAGAGACCGACGGATTGCTTAAGAAGGCAATAGAGGAGTTCAAGGCACAGTTTAAATAAGCACTTTTAATGATTGGAAGGTGATTATATATGGCGTCCATGAGAGACATTAAGAGACGCAGAAGCAGTATACAGAGTACCGGACAGATCACTAAGGCTATGAAGCTTGTGTCTACCGTTAAGCTGCAGCGTACCAAACAGGCGGCTATTAACAGCAAGAGCTACTTCGACTATATGTACAGGACGGTAAGCTCCATGCTTGCCAGGGCGGGTGAGATAGATCACCCTTATGTTAAGGGTAATGGTCAGTCTAAGAAGGCTGTAGTGATGATAACGGGTAACAGAGGACTTGCCGGAGGATATAACTCCAATGTGGTTAAGCTGGTAACCGGAAGCGATCTTAAGAAGGAAGACCTTGTGATATATACTCTCGGTAAAAAGGGCAGAGAAGCCATGAACAGGAGAGGATATGAGCTGACGGATGATTATTCTTCAATGATCGATGCTCCGGAGTATGTTGATGCCATGCGGCTTACCTCTGTGTTGCTTGGCGCGTATAAAGCCGGAGAGATCGGAGAGATATATCTGGCGTATACGAATTTTAAGAATACGGTTGTTCATGAGCCAAAGCTTATGAAGCTGCTTCCGGTAGACAAGACGGATGGCATAGAGGGTCCTGTGGACGAGGAGGATAAGGCATATGCGCCGATGAACTTCGAGCCGGAGGAAGAAGAGGCGCTAGACCTGATCGTACCCAAGTATGTTACAAGTATAATCTACGGAGGCATGATAGAGTCTGTAGCCAGTGAGAACGGCGCAAGAATGCAGGCGATGGATAATGCCACGACCAATGCCGAGGAGATGATAGATAAGCTGACCCTGCAGTATAACAGAGCGCGTCAGGGCTCTATCACGCAGGAGCTTACGGAGATCATCGCAGGCTCGCAGGCACAGAATTAGTGTTAATTGTTAAGTAAGAAAGGATAAAAGTATGGCTGACATGCATATTGGCAAGATTACGCAGATCATCGGAGCCGTGCTGGACATCAAGTTCAGAGAGGGAGAATTGCCCGAGATCAATGAAGCGATCACCATCACCAGATCGGATGACAGTAAGCTTACTGTTGAGGTATCACAGCATCTTGGCGATGACACGGTAAGATGTATAGCGATGGGACCCACAGACGGTCTTGTGAGAGGAATGGATGCATATGCAACGGGAGCACCTATCACGGTTCCCGTCGGAGAGAATACACTGGGAAGAATGTTCAACGTGTTGGGTGAGCCCATAGATAATAAGCCGGCACCTGAGACCGATACATATGAGCCCATACACAGACCGGCACCCGAATTCGTGGAGCAGGCTACCGAAGCGGAGATACTTGAGACGGGTATCAAGGTCGTTGATCTGCTCTGTCCTTATCAGAAGGGTGGTAAGAT
This sequence comes from Lachnospiraceae bacterium UBA3826, assembly GCA_002393095.1. Taxonomy (GTDB): domain Bacteria; phylum Bacillota; class Clostridia; order Lachnospirales; family Lachnospiraceae; genus Colinaster. The sequence goes on from DGII01000164.1 coordinate 12,223, forward strand.
CGG
>DGII01000030.1 GCA_002393095.1 Lachnospiraceae bacterium UBA3826
CTCTGAAGCCATATATGCTCTGGTCATCATCCCCTACTGCGAATATGTTGTTATTCGGTGCAGCAAGCATCCTCACTATATCGAACTGTATCTCATTGATATCCTGATATTCATCCACAAGGATATATCTGTACTTCTCCCTGTATCTTGCAAGTACTTCTTCGTGCTTCTTAAAAAGGTTACGCACCATGAGCAGCATATCCTCGAAGTCTATCTTGTGTGCGGCTATCTGTATATCCCTGTATATCCTGTATACCTTAAGGAACTCCTCTTCACTTACATTGGTATCGGAATTGACACGCACATTCTCGTTACAGTTTTTATAAAAGGCGACATTTTTTAGGAGACTGTCTGTGAACTCAGTCTCTGCCTCCTTGTCTATACCGGCCTTTGCGACAGCCGTCTTCATATACTCCCTCTTTTGTCGTAATGTAATTATATCCCCCGTATTATACTTGTATTCACTGTGTATTATGTGGAAAAAGATTGAATGGAAGGTACCGAATGTGACCGGATAACAGGTATCTTCACACAGACTATTGAATCGATCACTCATCTCGATCGATGCGGCTTTTGAAAAGGTTATTGTCAGTATCTGCTCCGGAGGTATGTTCCTCTCCTCTATCAGATACTTTATGCGATTGGTAAGTACTGCAGTCTTGCCGGAGCCCGGACCTGCGATCACAAGTGCAGGTCCGTCTCCGTGTGTTATTGCTTCTCTTTGCTTTGGCGAGAATCTAAGCAGCGCTATGGTTATACCTCTTTGCTTAACTTCTCTATGGCCTTTCTTATCCTCGATAACGACTCTTCCTTACCCAGAAGCTCAAGTATCTCCGTAGCTCCCGCAGGTGTCATCTGCTTACCGCTTAAGGCCGTCCTTATCGGCCACAGTACATAACCGTTCTTATACCCCTTTTCATTCACGAATTCCGACAGTCTCGCATACAGGCTGTCATTATCATATGCTTCCTGTTGCTCTAAGATTGGAAGCACTTCCTTAAGCACGCTTAACGAAGATGCCGTATCCGTCTTCATCTTCTTGTGCGTGTACATTGCCGTATCATATTCCGGTACTTCCTCGAAGAAGTCGATAAGCTCCGGTATATCCGGGAATATCTCTATACGGCTCTTGCACATGGCTGCGATCTTATTCTTATCTATATCTCTCTTGATCGTGGCATCTATATAAGGCATTGCCATCTTAAGATACTCACCCTCATCCATCTTCTTAATGTACTCTCCGTTCATCCACTTAAGCTTGGTGAAGTCGAATACTGCGGGCGACTTGCTTATATGCCTGTAATCAAAGGCCTTAACAAGCTCATCAAGCGAGAATATCTCCTCATTACTGTCCGTAGGACTCCATCCCAAGAGTGCCACGAAGTTCACTACCGCTTCACTTAAGAAGCCCTGTTCAATAAGATCCTCATATGATGAATGCCCGCTTCTCTTAGACAGCTTCTGGTGCGTTTCATCCGTTATGAGCGGACAATGAACATATACCGGTACATCCCATCCGAATGCCTCGTACAGTCTGTTATACTTAGGTGATGATGACAGATATTCATTACCTCTTACCACATGTGTGATACCCATCAGATGATCGTCCACCACATTGGCGAAATTATATGTCGGATATCCGTCCGACTTAATAAGTATCATATCATCAAGCTCTGCATTATCCACGGTTATATCACCGTATATCTCATCCTTGAAGGTAGTTGTTCCCGTATTGGGATTGTTCTGCCTTATTACGAAGGGCTTCCCTGCCTTAAGGTTAGCCTCTACCTCCTCCTTGGACAACGTAAGGCAATGCTTGTCATATACATTGATCTCCTTATCGCCCACCTTTGTATGAAGGCTTTCAAGTCTCTCCTTGTCACAGAAGCAGTAATATGCCTCTCCCTTATCTATAAGCTTTTTGGCATATTCCATATATATACCGGAAGCCTGTCGCTCACTCTGCACATAAGGTCCCACACCGCCGTCCTTATCCGGTCCCTCATCATGCACAAGTCCTGTTCCCTTAAGAGTCCTGTAGATGATATCCACAGCACCCTCAACCAGTCTCTCCTGATCCGTATCCTCTATACGCAGTATAAAATCCCCACCTTCATGCTTCGCTATAAGATACGCATATAATGCGGTTCTTAAGTTGCCTACATGCATTCGGCCCGTGGGACTTGGGGCAAATCTTGTTCTGATCTTCACTTCATTCTCCTTGTCTGAATCATATAATGTATTGGGTTATCTGCTTTCATCCCTAGGCTTGCAGTCCCGTACATACAGCACACATCATTCCTTATCCGGCAGACGCTTGGATGCTGTATTTTTAAAATCAATAACACACCTCTGAGCCTCAGGTATTGCTATATTGGTACCCGCACCGGCCACACATCCGCCGGGACATGCCATACCTTCTATGAGGCAGCCGTTCTTCTTGCCAGCCTTGGCAAGCAGAAGCATCTTCTTACACTCTGCCAGACTCTCCGCATGTTCTATATTGACCTCAGTATCCGGGTAGTATTCCCTGATACATGCCTCTATGGCGCTGGCGACACCGCCTGCCACACCATATCCTCTTCCTGCTCCTGTCGCATCATTGATATCATCAGCCGCTTCAAGCAATGCCGGTTCTATGCCCTTGGCCTCGAACATTCCGGACAGCTCCTCGAAGGTGATCACGAAGTCCACATCCGATCTTATTGTCCGCCTTGATGCCTCAAGCTTCTTGGATGCGCATGGTCCTATGAATACCACAGCCGCATCGGGATGCTCTCTCTTGATCACCCTTGCGGTTGCGACCATTGGTGTAAGAGCATTGGATATCTTGTCTATGGTCTCAGGGAAGAACTTCTTGGCCAGAGCCGCCCAGCTCGGACAGCATGAGGTCAGCGCGAAATTCTCCTTTCCCGTTGCCACATTCTCCACATAGTGCTTAGCCTCATACAACGCGCCTTCATCCGCACCTATGGCTGTCTCATATACCTCGGCAAAACCGAGTTCCTTAAGTGCCGCCTTGAACTTGGCCGGTGTCACATCCTTACCGAACTGTCCTGCGAAGGCAGGGGCAACCTGCGCAATGATCTCCTTGCCGGACTGCAATGCTCTGATAAGCTGGAATACCTGTGATTTATCCGCTATGGCACCGAAGGGACAGCTCACCATGCATTGACCGCAGGATACACATTTATCATTATTGATAACTGCCCTTCCCTTCTCATCAGATTCTATAGCACCCACTCCGCATGCCAGCGCGCACGGCCTTGTCTGATGCGATATGGCATCATAGGGACATATCGCCTTGCACTTACCGCACTTGATACATTTCTCTTCATCTATCACGGATTTACCATTCTTCATGGTTATGGCGCCCTTAGGACACACCTCCCTGCAGGGATGTGCCACACAGCCCATACATCTGTCCGTCACCTGATATACATTGACAGGACAAGAATTACATGCAGACGGTATGACCTGCATAAGCGGCGGCTCATAGTATTTCTCTGCGATATTACTCTCCTCAAGCCCCTGAGTTAAGTGACTGGGTCTGTTCTCCGGACGCAATGACAGTCCCATGGCAAGTCGCAGTCTCTCTCTTACTATAGCCCGCTCTCTGTAGATATTCTCCCTGAATTCAGGTTCATCATAGTCGATTATCTGATACGGAAGAGCCTCCATATCATCCTTAAGATTAGTTGAATTGTAGGCAAGATTAGCCACCTCTTTGAATATACGGCGGCGCATCTTACGCACCTGTGTATCTATACCTCTCATAATTCCACATTATAGTACAGCTTCAGCCATTATTACAATAGAATAATGAAATATTTGTTAATCATTTGACAATATATCCGTAAGAATCGGCACCCTGTTATACAGATCCGAATCAAAGCGCTCAACAGCGCTTAGTACAAGCACATCCGCTTCCCTGATATCATCCGCAACATCCTCAAGCTTCTCACGCTGTACAATACACAGCTCGGCGAAATCCTTCTCAAGATACGGTATCATCCACTCTCTGAAGGAATCTCCGATAAAGACGCACTTCTCTTCATTGCCGGACGTTGATGTACATCTGTATACCTCGGTATATCCGAACACCGGGTTCTTCGTACCCTCTTCCGATTTAAGTTCAATATTGGTCTTATACCTGACCAGCTGGTCATGATCATTATGGTATTTGTCAACAGGAAGTGCGCCGGTAAGCACAAGTCCCAATGCCACGAAATCCGTGCTTTCCGTCTCAACATGGGCAAGATCCGTAGTCTTCATTCCAAGCGCTTCATATAACGCCATGGTGCCTACGAATGCCCCGACATTGTTCCAATGGGTATCATAGGCGAAGTACGTATCGTAGTATACCTTATTCTCCTTAAGTTCTTTAATGGGATATATCATATTGATGTCATAGTTCTCATCAGCATATTCCTTGAACACATCAAGTCTCTTCTTATCTGTCACGATCTCCATTGTAGGCATATACTCTGAGTATACCTGCTCCTTATTGGGCATGAACATATAGACCAGCTTGATGCCCTTCTCCCTGCATATATCCTGAAGCTTCTGCATCTGATCCAGATGCCCTCTCATCTCCTCCTCAGACATGACATTCTCACCGGTATAGTACTGCAATGACCCGTCTCCCCTGTAGAACAGCCAGTCGAATCTTCCCATAATGGTATAATTATTCTCTACCGTAAGAGGATAGTATGATGTGTCCACAAGCTTAGGCTCTATATCCGTCCACTTCTTCCTGCCGCATATACTGCATCTGTACAGCTTATGTCCGTAAGTCATATATGAGCTCTCGGTCTCCTCTACCAGCTCATCATTATGACCTGTAGGAGGAATAACCTCCTCATAGGTCTCTCCGCAATCCTTACACCTGTATCTTACATAACCGGCCTCCTCACAGGTGGCATCCTCTCTGTCTGTCTCTTCATAATCGTGTTCCCCGACATCTGCCCGGTCGGTCTCATCTTCATTGACCGCATTATCCGCCGCGGGATTGGTGATAACCGTGTCAGCTTCTTCATTAAGCATCGCAAGGTCCGGAATATCAAGCGCAGACTGTCCCTTACCGCCATAGAACAGATCGATAAGAACCGGTCTTAAGCCGGCTCTGTATGTACTTTCCATAGCATCATTGACATTCTCGGACACATTCAATATATATGCCCGAAACGGCACTCTGTCATTGTAATACGCCTCCACCTCCGATGTGTAAGACATATCCATGCTCTCAGGCCATTTAACCAGGGCTCTGTTCTCTTTGACTTCCATAGTCTCATAAAGCTTATCGATCTCAGCCCTGTCACTTACAAGCAGAATGATCCCCCAGACTATAGACGGGAGTGCCAGAAACAATATGAAGATGACTATCCTTATTCTGTTACCGATCCTCATTATCTACTGCCCAATCAGCTATACTTATCGCTAAAACTGAAAATAAATGAACGGATTATAGCTTCCGCTTACTATAGATATAATACAATATCCAAGAAGGAGAAGCTGCACGCAATACTCAAAAGCATATACAGCTCTGTTCTCCCTTAACTTACCGCTTATTGCCCTCACGGGCCTGTCAAGTATCCCCATGCACAGGATAGCGGCTATAAAAGCAATAATGGTCTTCATTGTCATGAAATTAAGCACAGTGTATTCTCCTCTGACAAAGGCAAAGAGCCTGCCGATATAGTTCACTGCCTGTCCTATATTGTCAGAGCGGAAGAACACCCATCCCACCATAACTATAATGATGGTATAGAGCCAGTTGATAAGCTTAAATCTGTTCCTGTCAAGCAGCCTTCCCAGTCCCATCCTCTCTGCCACTATGAGGACACCATAATATAAGCCCCATACGAAGAAGGTATAGTTCGCTCCATGCCATATACCGGTTAAGAGGAATACAATAAGCAAATTACGATATACCTTCCACTTGGCATCTGTCCTGCTTCCTCCAAGGGGTATATAGACATAATCCCTAAACCATGAGGATAACGATATGTGCCATCTGCGCCAGAACTCCCTGACAGACAGGGACATATAAGGCGAAGCGAAGTTCTCTTTAAAATCAAAGCCAAGCATCCTTCCAAGACCTATAGCCATATCCGAATATCCGGAAAAATCATAGAATATCTGGAATGTATAAGCCATCATTCCGAACCATGCAACACCCGCACCAAATTTTGCGGGATCATCTGCCGCTACCTCCCATATGGAATCCACCGCCTCTGCCAGAACATTGGCTATGAGTACCTTCTTAGCCATACCGTAGCAGAATCTTCTGATACCGGATATGAATTTCTCCGGTGTCTCCACTCTCGAATCTATCTGCTTCCTGATATCATTGTATATGACTATGGGACCTGCTATAAGCTGGGGAAAAAGTGCCACATATAAGGCGAACTTACATATGCTTCTCTGCACGGGAGTCTTAGTGCGGTACAGGTCTATTGTATATGACATTGCCTGAAATATATAGAATGATATGCCTATGGGAAGTACGACCTCCTTAAGACCCAGTCCTCCCCTGTCAAGCCCCTTAAGCGACTCTATGGTATTAACAAGAAGATTAAAGTACTTGAAGTAGAATAGAAGGGCGATATTGGCACAGATCGCAATAATGAACAGTGCCTTTCTCCCCCTTTCTGCCCTTTCTATCATAATACCCGCCGTGAAATTTATCATAATCACGGCAAGCATAAGGAAGAGATAGTATATACCTCCCCATGCATAGAATATCAGACTGGCTATGAGCAGGAACGCATTCTTAACCGCTATTCTCTTATTATGCGTATCTTCTCTAAAGGGAATAAAGCCTATAACGGCATTACCGATAAGTACAGCCGGCAGGAATATCCACAGAAAGATCATCGAACTGAAAAGCATATTAATCCACCATTTCTATATGATTTTATTATGATTCCACAACAGATTCAGTATAACACATGGGCGTAACAGTGACAAACACTATTACGCCCTGTGTGCAGGGGTCTTGGACTCCTGCAGGTTATTCCTCCCTATATATGAAACGGATGAAATCTTTATTCATAGTCTCCGCAATGGAGAATCGGTCTTGTAGGATCGGTCTGCTTAAGCGTAGCCTTAACATCTATGACGTTCTGATTGGAGCTGCCCTTCCACAGAAGCTTGGTATCCTTAAGCTCACACTTAAATTCGCCGTCTACTACCACATCAATATATTGCATGACCGGATAATGCCAGATATCCTTCCAATCGGAGCCGGTATACAGCCATATCGTCTTATCCGGATACTTCTCCTTGATCTCCTGAATAAGCGACCTTACATCCAGTCTGTTAGCTGAATGAAGAGGATCTCCGCCGGAGAATGTGATACCTGATATATAGTCCTTATCAAGCTGTTCGAATATCTCTGCCTTGGCCGCATCATCAAAGAGCAGCCCCCCGTCCGGGTCCCATGTAATGGGATTCTGACAGTCCTTACAGCAATGATCGCAGCCCGCTACCCACAGCACGACTCTGAGGCCGTCGCCGTTAAGCATGTCATCCTTAGTAATATTATGATAACGCATGATTACATAGATTTCCTTTCTGCTATCTCAGCCATCTTGGCGTCATTAAGTCTGGTATCACCGTGTACCCTCGAATACGACAGATATCCGTTCATCCTGTCGATCTTGGTGAGGTTCCTTGAACCGCACTTGGGACAGACATCCATCTCAAGCTCCTGATGACCGCAGTCATCACAATAAGCCAGACTCATGTTGACTCCCTCATAGAAGCCCATATCCATAGCTCTCCTTATAAGGGTCTTGATAGCTTCCAGATTGTAATCTATGGGATACTTAACATACTGTATCTTACCGCCGTTACAAAGCTCCCAGAAGCGGTATTCCTTATCCTGCTTCTCTATTGGGGTGATATCCTCTGTCACATGGCAGTGGAATGAATTGCTCACATATTCTCTGTCAGATACACCCTCTATTATGCCGTACTTCTTACGGAACTGCTTCACCTGAAGTCCGCAGAGGTTCTCCGCGGGTGTTCCGTATATGGCATAGAGATTACCGTCCTCTTCCTTGAATTCATTGATCTTCTTGTTGATATGCTCAAGCACCTCCACAGCGAAGGCTCCGTCCTCTACCAATGACTTACCGTTATATAGCATCTGTAACTCATTAAACGCCGTGATCCCGAAGGATGCCGTAGCCGACTTAAGGATAGGCTTGATCTTATCGTGCAGCTGCAGATGACCTCCAAGGAAGCCTCCCTCACAATACGCAAGGGGATTGGTGGATGCTCTCATCTCTCCGAGATATGCATACGTACGTATATGCAGTTGACGTATGAGATTCAGATAATAGTCAAGCACCTCATAGAAGTCCCTGCTCTCATGTCGTGCCTTCGCAAGTATCATTGGAAGATGAAGGCTTACGGCTCCTATATTGAATCTGCCTACGAAGATCGGTGTATCCTCATCATCCGCCGGATGCATACCGCCTCTCTCATACCACGGGCTTAAGAAGGCTCTGCATCCCATAGGCGATATGATCTTGCCGTACTGCTTATACATGCTGGCGATATATCCCTTACCCGTAAGAGACAGCCAGTCCGGATACATAGTCTTGGCAGAGCATTCAACGCCTGCTTCGAATACATCCTCAAGAGGCTTGCCCGGTCCGTGGAGATTCTCGTCATATAAGAATACGATCTTAGGGAACAGAACAGGCTTCTTACATTCTGCCTTACCCTGTCCTCTTCTTCTTACATTAAGCATGGATATAGTCGCAAGCTTGGCGAATCTTCCGGTACCCGTACCTGCGGTCACGGTAATGAAGGGATAATCACCTCTCGATGAAGCCACGGTATTGAACTTGTACTCCCAGCCCTGGAAGCCCTGTTCAAAGTCTCTGACAACATCGGCATAGGCTTCGGCTTCCGCCGTCTCCTTATCCACACCCAGACGCTCATATTTTGCAATATACTTCTTATATGACTTCTCGGCATAGGGCTCTAAGATATTGTCCACGCTTGGAACGGTGAATCCGCCATACTGCTGTGAAGCCGCAGATAATACTATATCACCTATGACATCGAAGGCCGTATCAAGAGTCTTGGGCTCATTATACCAGATATTACCCATCTCAAATCCGCCGGAAAGCACATGCTCCACATCAAAGAGACAGCAGTTCATGGTGTCTCTTCTGGCACTCATATCATGGATATAGATATATCCGTCACGGCAGGCCTGAATCTCCTCAGTGGTTAAGAAGAACTTCTGATACAGCTCCTTATTAAGCTGGTTGAACACAAGGGATCTCTTAGTGGATACCAATGCCGAATCCGTGTTGGCATTCTCCTTGTCACCGATATACATGATAGACTGACTCTTCTTATATACGTCGTCAAGCATGCTGACAAAGTCCTGCTTATAGTTACGATAATCCCTGTAGGACTTGGCTACTATGGGCTTAACCTGTTCAAGAGCACTCTCGACTATATTATGCATGATGGCGATAGGTACCTCATTGGTATCAAGTTCATCCACCTTCTCACATACAAATCGACATATCTCTTCCTTCTCTTCCTCCGAGAACTTGGTCAGCGCCCTGTATGCGCTCTTACCTACGGCTACGATGACCTTCTGCACATTAAAAGCCTCGGTGCTGCCATCCTTCTTGATGACTACCACCTCTTTATTCGGCTTAAACTTCTCACCGTAATAATTATCATCTGCTTTAGCCACAGGTTCAGCATATTCAGCCATGAATCCCTACCTCCATAAGACTTATCATTGAATTTCAGATTAACAAAAAGAGAACCACAATATCTTGTGGTTCTCTAAGTATATCTCACCTATTTATAGTATGTCAACCTCAAAATAATAACCAAAAAACATATAGGTTTTTTGGTTATTTTATATATTGCATTATGTACCTTAAGTCCCCAAGCCAGTGATCAACCGCATTCCGTATCATCCATCAGCTCATCGCCGTCCGCAGCAGTGGTAGCCAGCTTATCGCAGCGCTCATTCTGAGGATGTCCGGCATGACCCTTGACCCATGTGTATCTGATCTGATGCGGCTCCATAGCCTTAAGTAGTCTTAACCACAGGTCTATATTCTTGACCTCGTTCTTCTTGCCCTTACGCCAGTCTTCCTTGATCCATGCATCCACCCAATGCTTATTGAATGCATCCGTCACATACTTGGAATCCGATACTATCTCCACACCGCAGGGTCTGTTAAGCGCTTCAAGTCCTGTTATGACTCCCATAAGCTCCATGCGGTTATTGGTGGTCTTCTTATATCCGCCACTGTACTCCCTTGTATGGAGTGTACCCTTACCGTCTATATATTCAATTATGGTTCCGTAGCCTCCCGGCCCGTCAGGATTGCCTCTGGCCGAGCCATCGGTATATATCGTTACATTCATAGCTGCTAACTGCCACGCCCGGTCTACGAATTCTCCGATACTGTCCCGGTAGTCTTAACGCTAAGCTTAGCCTGTGCCTCTTCCTTGGCATTCTTCTTCTTCCTTACGGCAATTCCCGCGAATACGGCTGCCACTATGCAAGCTCCGAATATCACATATAATACCAGATATGAAGCGAATGTATTGATAAAAGATATTGCATTACCGCTCATGATAGTCCTGCTCCTTGTCTATATTGGGTATATGACTTACCCATGTATTATATCTGATTTTCACTCCTTATACAAGACACCATGTCGCAAAAGCCACGCGAACATATTAGAACATATTAGAACGCTTGTGAACGCATTGTATACTTGCGATCATTGCAAAGCCGTTATGACGCGATCAGCCATCGTCCCGACCGAATCCACATTACGCTCCACTGTCTCAAGAACTATCACATCCGCCATTTTAAGGTAATCCGCAACGAAATCCTTATCCAATTCATCCTTATGAATAAAAGTAAAATGGCTGAAGGTATCGGTTATATAACTCTGCATATGTCCGTAATATGAGTCTCCTATGAGTACAACATATCTTACTCTTCTTCTATACAGACTTTGCTATGGACGCAGAGTCATCATCTTTCTTATTCTGTGTACTCTTAATACCCTTACCGTTACCCGGACTGACCGATGCTGTCTCCACGATATCCGAACTGTCAGAGCCGGCTGTCGCTGATACTTTAACCGCATCCGTAGCCGCACTGTCATCTGCTGACACGGCTACCTGACTACTGTCATAAAGCCTGTTAAGCATATTATTATATGGTCTCTCGACAACCGAATTGATATTCCTGTCGAATGTGATGAGCACCGAGCGATACGGTATCCTGTCGTTATAATATACCTCCAGACCGCTGCCCGGATTGTCAGGCTCTATCTTAAGTTCACTTTTATTCCTGTTCTCCCCAAGATCGGTATCCACTTTCTCCATGTCAATTATATCGACATGGTCAAAAAGCCTTAATACTCCCCACGATACTGAGGGCAGGATAAGTAACAGTATAAAAATCAGTATTGCCAGACGGCAATCCCTTCTTCGTCTTCTTCTCTGTCTGTGGTCTGTGTTCATCTCTTAGCTGCGGATAGCGCCTGCGTATAATAGAACTGTTCCATTGCAAGGCTTGTTGCCGTATCAAAATGTACAAAATCCTTGTAATATCTCGGGATCACGGTATCGCATGCCGCACATCCGTCTATTACGGTTATACTGTCAGGCAGCTCATTCCTTATCATATTATTAAACTGTTCGATCCTAAGATTATATGTGCTGTTCTTCTCACCCTGTATCGGATTCACCGTCGTCACACATAATTTACATCCCATGGATACGACTACTGTCTTACCTTTATACGAAGATAGTATTGCCACTCCCAGAGCACATATCCCGATTAATGACAGGACAGATACACTCACCGCTTTTGATATACATTACAGTCCCTTTGAATCCGCAAGTAATTTATATGCGTTCTCTAATCCCGTATAATCTCTAGGTGCAACAACAGTCACGATCGGATTATTATAATCATAATAGTTACTGATAGACACTGACTCTTTCGTAACAGTCACAAAATCCGTAGTACCGAAGGTTACAAGTACGGATCTCCAGTCAAAATCAGTCGAATCATCCGCTGATGCCGCCTCATATGAAGTGAATATCTTACCCGCTGAGTGCTCACTGTACGAGCACTGGAATACTATGTCTCCGAATCTACCGATATACCTGTGTACATTGTATCCGAGTGATGCCGCATAATTACATATGGCATCCACATCATTGGCAGCAGCGGGCTGTGCAGGTGTCTCCTGAGCCTGTGCATCTGCTGCTTCCGTCTGCTCAGGTGCTTTAGCCTCTTGCGCCTGCGCTTCCTCTTTCACCGCCTCTGTAGTCGGAGTAGGCTCCGGTGTCGGCTCCGGTGTGGGGGTTGGCTCAGCCGTAGGCGTCGGTATTGCTGTCGGTGTAGGCTCCGGTGTCGGAGCTTCTGTCTCCTTTTCCTCGACTGATGATTCTTCTGTGACAGTTGCCTCTGCTACGTTCTCACCTGTTGTATTACTTGCATTGCCACATGCTGACAGCGCAATCGACAGTGAGCAGACCGTTAATAAAACTACAATCTTCTTTTTCATTTTGCTCTCCTCTTTTCTTAGTAACTCTTAATCGCTTAGTTTTACTATTATAGTTTCATCTATTTTGCTAACCGAACCGGCGGAAGGCCAGACCGGCATATCCTTCGTAAGCTCATCGACATCGGTTAAGAGCGGCAGGTCTTCAATTATCCTGTAATCATGTCCCAAGATATTAAAAAGCGAAACGATCCTCTCCGATGACTTGTAGTATCTGGGCGGCACATCCGTATCCCATTCAAAGTGCGAATAACCCATAACCTCACCCTGAATGCATAATTCGTTACCCTCAAATTCCTGCTTGCCGATAAAGAGAATCGGCACATCCTCTCCATCTGCCACCTCATCTACTCGAAGTGCAATATCGTGCACCAGATCATCCTCCATCCTGATAACCTCCTTTGCTGTATAATACAGCCTTTCCGTTATACAGATTTCCGAGATGATTCCCGATATACACACCAGGATAACTGCTATACTTATTATTTTTTTAAATCTGACATTTACCTGCCTGCACAGGAACATACACATATATGCCCAGAATGCAACACACAGCGGAAATGCAAGTTTGGCTCTTATAGGCGAATATCCGCCGCTTACCAGTGTAAGCAAATATGGCGAGAAAACAGTCGCAATAGCATATAGCCATGTCCTTGCTCCTATTCCGGATGCTTCTCTTTTACGGATAAGCAAAAGTATTGCCGCCAAGATCAGTATCAATCCATACGAAAAATTGTAGTGTACAGAATTATACCCTGTCATGCTTTTAAATATTGCCCCTGCCAGACCTCGCAGATTTTCCGATATCGGATATTTCCCCCATCTGACTTCACCGCCGAAATAAGATGAACCTCCGCTGATTATACGGGCTGTGATCAGATAGAATGCAAATCCCGCAATGAATGTCAGTGCATACGATATCGCTTCTTTAAGCCTTCCTTTTCCGTTAAATGAACGAAGCAGCAGGATACTGAGCACCTCAAAAATATAGACCTCACAAAAGGACTGATATACAGAAAAAGCAATAACAAGCAAAAATACCGATACACATGCATAGCACATCCTACGCGGTTCAAGGCAGGTCTTCCCGCTCTTCTCCCGCTCTTTATCATCACTTATCAGCATCGTACCGGTAATAAGAACAGAAGCCGTTACCAATATATATGCCAGACATACTCCAAAGCTTTGTAATCCAAAATATAATTGCTCTGTTAAGACAGGATGAGCAAGTATCATCATTATCGGAACAATGATTCCAAAACTAAAGCTCTCCCTTTCCGCAACAGCACGATCCCACAGATACATAAGGAGGAATGCGGACAGAATGAATGTGATCATCGTCAGAATCCCGTTAAGATACGGATGGTACAGCCTGCTTATGAATGTAAGCCCGAATCTGCCCACCATATTCCACGCTGCATAATATCCCTCAGGAGCATTGATAAACTCAACCGTATCAATTCCCCTGCCGCTCTGTGCAAGCAGCGGCAGCCTAATAACAAAAGCAAGCAATGAGATAATGGTTATTATTGCTGCATTCTTTTTACAAAAAGCCTTAATACCTTTCATACGGATCAAACCTAAGCATTAGCCAGATAAATCGGTACAGCTATACCATAGACATATACGAGCAGGATTGCCGATATCACCAAGGACAGTACTGCAACAGTGACATTCTTCCCGATGTCAGTTATCCTTCTCTTTTCAAGCAGATATTCATACCCTTTTATCATCAGCCAGTACATATGGAAAAGCGTCGGGAACATGTATCTGCCCTGAGGCTGATAATCAAAGGAATAACAATAGTAAATCCACAGAACAAAAACCGATACATCCGCCGCCAACAGCATAAGATGAAGGAACAGCCAACCGGACTTTATTCTCCCACCGGATTCCCTGATCCGTGCAATAACCTCCGATACTATCAATACCAGCCCTATAAGATAGAACAATTCATAAATCACATATATCCAAGGATATCCTAATATGCTGCATGAACCGTAGTTGGCTATAAAGCTGATTCTTGATGTTGAAACAGGCTTGTATTTAGTGAGCATATCCATAAAGGATATACCCTGTGTCTTCATCGAATGCTCCCAGATCATCACAAGTCCGTCATTACGATGACTGAGTCCGAGGAAGTCACCGTCTAATGCTATTCCCTGCCTTATGAACCACCACAGACACAGCGCACACCATATACCGACTATGCTTAGGCCGTACTTAAGCATACTCTTAATATCGACCGATATTTTTCCCTGTTCGTTTTTGTGTGAGAAATAGCTTATGAATATGGGAATACTGAATAACAGTATTCCATATGCATTGTAATAAGATAACGTAAGAACAGATGCCCCTATTGCAAATCCTGCACAGTTTTTGAATGATACACCATCCTGATGCATACATACAAGGGCATGTAAAATAACCGCTATGGAGAGCAGGCACAAGGATTCGGTATTAACATATGTGTGAATAAAAAGATACTGCGGAAGAAAAGATACGCCTATGGCAAAAAGCCAGACATAGCGTTCCTTATCAAAGATTCTCCTTCCCAGAAGCCATATATAAAAGGCGGAAAGGATTCCGAAAAAAACATTAACATATCTTGCGACCAGAAGCGGATTGAACGCACTGTGTGCCCCCCCCCGATCCGCATACGGCACGCATCGTATATCCCATAACTATATAGGATAATCCCGGAAGATAAGCATATGAGAATTCACCGTAGATCGGATTCTTGGTCTCGGGCTCTAAGCCTGTCGGTATCGTACCATGCTCGTATATCCACTTTGGGACAAGATATCTGGCTGTCTCGTCAGGCGGGCAGGAATATACCGGCGGATTGATCTCATGCGGTTGAAGACTTGCAACGCTAAAAGCTGCCGTTGCAAAAAGCAGTATATACAGTACCAATATTATTTTTTCCCTGATGCTTACTTTCTGTCTATACATATATATTCAGCCTCATACGGACTATGATCAATAAACCAAATACTAATCTATCACAAAAGCTCTGATAATTCCACAACTTTTAGTCCATGCAATATTCCTTCACATACTCTGCAAAATATGGTAACGCCAGAGATATATACCCTCTCCTCGAAGTAATGATTCCCCTCTTTAGCAATCTGTCCCTATATGTTGAATAATTATCCGGCTTATCCATAGCAGCCAATATCTCATCACGCTTGTATTCTTCTTTATCGACAAGCAGAAGTACGAGTTTTCGATCCTCATTGGAAAGCTCTTCCCATATCTTCTCATATGAATACGAGAAAAGCTCAACTTTTAAGGACTCTTCTATATCCTGTAGTTCTTCATTCTCCCTCTTTTTAAAATATAAGACTCCCAATTCCTGAAAAGCGTAGGGATAACCCTTTGTGATTCTTGCCATGCTCTTTGCTTTCTCAGACGCTACCCCAAGCTTACTTTTATACATCTCGGTCATTCGTATCATATTAAGAGGTTCAGTTTTAACCGTAGTAGCACGCCTGAAGAAAGTAAGGTTTTTCACATTATACAACTGCTCAATATTCTCATACAGTCCCGTACAGACCATGTATATCGGATATCCTGCTCTCATCCATTTTCCAAATTCAGATGCAAAAACAACCATTTCCGGTGTTCTGGATATCTCATCAACACCTATAAGTACCTTCTTTTTTTTATCTTCCACTTTCTGTAACATACTGTCCAATTCCGTACCGATATCAAAAAACTCATCTTTTTCCGAACGTGATAGTCCTATTCCGCCACCGGTACCCAATATATTGGCAGACAGATTAATGCTTTTATTCTTGTATTTGTCACTTACAAAGCCATCCTTATACAGAGAAGCTGCTAATTGCCGTAACATATCTCTTGTAGTAGTAAGACGATAGACAACCCATCCATCAGTCTTGTGTTCGTCATCCCCGAATTCTTCTTCAATTTTAGCAAGCAAAACCGTCTTCCCTGATCCTCTCACTCCGGTTATCTTATACAAGGATTCAGAAGGATTATCAAAATTAAAATTATCTATGATCTCGCGCTCCTGTTCTGTGGGAATATATGTATAATCCGGTATTTTACTGAATGTAGTTGTAAAAGGGTTTTGTCTTGTCATTTTATAATCCTTTATACTTTTATGATTGTTTTATATTCCTTTATACTTATGAATACATTTTATATTCTTTTATAATTTAATTCAAGGATCATTTCTTTTGTCAATATTAAAGCTGTCAAAAAGGACAATCTCCGAATCAGGATTGGATGTATCGTAATAATAGCTGTCTACGGTCCCTTTACCGGTATCCAGTACGGAAAATGCCGTAATCGAATTGCTTGCAAGGTAGGGCGTGCCATCTGTAAGCTTGGCTTTATTGGGATATACCGGCTCAAGCCCATATGGATCATTGCTTAATACGTAGTTATCCTCATTCCATTGTCCTGCTATGGAATGCCTCGGGTCATCAGCATTAAGTGCCGATGGATAATCACTCCTTACAGCATCCTTATAGAAGCAATTGTATGTATTGCCTATATTGGATGACTCCAGTACATTCATTCTCGTTCCTGTCATGAATCTGTTCCATATATGAGAATGCGCAGTATATACCAGATCCACCCCGCTATCCTCAAGTAACGGTGCAACATAACGGTCTATATAGTCATTATCGATAGGATAATCATATGTGACCATATCAAGTCTGGTAACCGGATCTTTTACCATACCGGGCACAGGATCAGTAAAGGGCGGTATCTGATTACCTCCCAGTGAATGATACTGGAAGTGGAACATGACGATCTTATACTTGGCCTTTTTATACTCATCACTTGCAAGCTCTCTTTTAAGGAACCTCATCTGCTTGCTGTCAGGTCCTATGTCCTCGAATATAAAATCTCCGAAGCCGTACATATCCTGCGTTGCTCCTGGATATTCCGTATACTTGCCTGCGATCCCAAGCATCGGCTGTCTCCATATCCTTGATAAGTCAAGCACTATAAGCCGTATATCACCGATGGTAACTGCATAGTACTTCTCGCCACCCTCCGGACTGATAGGCAGATCAAAAAGCTCTTCATAAGTTATGGTATTGTAGGAATTATCTTCTATAAAGCCGGCTTTTTGCTCATCGGACATCTTATCCGTATCCATCGCTTCAAGAAGCTTTATGGCATATTGTCTTGGCTTGGCATTGTTAAACTGCCACGGAAGGATATCCGAATCATTATATACACCCATGACATCATGGTTACCAATGGATGAATATATCGGCGCATACTGGATTATCTTACCGCCCTTATATTCTTTGCCGTTGGTTACATGAGATGCTCTTCCCTGAAGAGACCTGAAAAAGGCATTATCGGAATAAAACCAGTCATATGCCCTATCCGGTACATCCGCAAGATCCCCGTTAATGAATACTGCATCAACTCTGCCTATCTTCTTCTCTACGGCCTCAAAGCCCGCCGCGCACATATCCTTGATCTGCAGATCGGAGGTCAGCAGTATCCTGATATCCGCTCCTTTAGCCGGCTTAGCTGCTAGGGTATAGATATCACTTATAGCTCCGTCACTTATCACTCTGTAGGGTATTCTCTCCGATTCCTTCCCATGATATGCCGGAAGGTCTCTGACTATCGCTCTGTGCTTATATACCGAAGCAGATATCTTCGGATCATCGCAGTCCGATTCCTTTTTCCCTCCCCTTAATCTGCTAAGCTTATATGTCGTTGCGCCGATCTCTCTTGTCGGGTCCTTATCCGTTCCGTTCTCATATATCAGAACCTTGTTATCCTTACCTTCCGACTCTGTATACCATTCGACGAATACCGAATCATACGTGGGCAGGGCCATATAAGGGTCAGTAAGAAGTCCTTTTGAAGCCATAGCTTTAATATCCATACTCATTATCATGCACACGACAGATACTGCGAAGTTTATTATCACGCAGCACACCCTTTTTAACGATCTGCATCTTTTCATATCCTATATATACTCCCCGGTTACATTATATCTCTCTGCCATAACCTCGGCTTCATCCACAAGCTTCTCATCATATCCGCTTATCTTAAGCAGCTTAATCGCATTGCGTGTGGTCGCCGCTCCGTCAAGAAGCTTATAAGCAAAGCTTATATCATTATCCTCTATGGTCTCCTCGAAGTGATAATTGTCATAGCATTCCTTCAGAAGCTCCGTCAGTTCAAGATCATGAGTAGCCGCAAGTATAAGCCCCCTCACGCCGGATAACTGCTTCATGATAACAGTGGATGCGGATATCCGCTCAACGGTATTGGTACCCCTAAGCACCTCGTCTATAGCCGCGAGTATAGGGAACTTCTTATCTTCTCCCGCATCGAGTATGCGCTTAAGAGCACGTATCTCCGACATATAATAGCTCTCTCCCGCAAGGATGTCATCTGTAAGCGCAAGCGACGTATATATCCTGAAGGCCGGAGCTCTGTAGCTGTCAGCCGGTACTGTCCGGATAGTCTGTGCGAGAACAGCCGCCAGAGTGATGGTTCGAAGCATGGTTGATTTGCCTGAAGCATTAGAACCCGTAAGCAGCATCCCCCTTCTAAGCTCCAGATCATTAGGCACGGGATCTGTAAGCAACGGGTGATACAATGATTTCGCCTTGATACCGACATACGAT
>DGII01000130.1 GCA_002393095.1 Lachnospiraceae bacterium UBA3826
TATCCTCATGTATGCCGTGCTCTGACAGTTTAATATACAGCTCATTCTCAGCCTTAGCACGCTCATCGCCATCATATATGAGTCTCATGGACTCATAATTCTCCCTCCAGTACGGGGTCACGAATCCAAGGCATTCATAGTCCTCCATCTCCTTAGCTACGATATGTCCTATCATATTGGCACTTGTGAATCTGTCCTTGATATACTGGCGCATATTATAGAAGAATAAGAAGACCGCGTTCGTAACGATGATTATCGCTATAAATATCACAAGCGGCCTGCTGATCTGCCTCATTATGTTGTCTTTTCTTGTCTTAGTATTCATCTACAACCTCTTTACGATTATATTGATATTCTGACCGTCCTTATACTCATAGCGAAGCTCATCCATACTGTTCTTCACCATGAATATACCCAAGCCGCCTATCTGTCTGTCCTCCGGCTCCACATCAAGATCCGGATCGTCCTTTTCCAGGGGATTATACGGTTTACCGGCATCCCTTAGTGTTATCTCCACTTCAGGCAGTTCTCCGACGATATCCGCCGTGACCTCGGCTGTACCTTCGCCCTTAGGATATGCATAATTGCATATATTGGTATAAAGCTCCTCGACTGCCACATCTATCTGCAGCCGCACCGAATCCGATCAGCCTGCCTTATCAAGTACTCTGCCTACGAAGCTCTGGACTTCATCAAGATTCTCATTGATCGCAATAACCTTTAAGCTCTCCATATTTCCTCCCGTCATAATTCTCTGCAATCTATTTCCTTCTCATTTCTATCGCCCACATACGGCCGCTTTCCGGCTCTCTTGGCTTCTGACCTGCGGCATAGCAGCCTATATTCTTCTCAAGAGCATGCACGATAGCCTGATCAGGCTTACATCCGTTGTCGATATCATCAAGCAGCATATCTATCTGTGAGCGCATGATGAGCATGGTCTGTGCCATATTACGCATTATATTGATTATATTCCTGTGGTTATTCTGTACGAAATCCCCCATTTCTCCCTCTGTGATGCGAAATATGGTCATATCGGAATAGGCGATGACTGTATATAACGCCGGCTTGCTAAGCAACAGTCCGAACTCGCCGAAGCAGGCCTGCGGTCCGATTATGCCGATAAGAGTCTCCTTCTCAGTTCCGTATCCTATATATATCTCTGCGTGGCCTGTCAGTATCTTGTACATATCAAGATTAACCTCGCCCTCCATAAGGATCTCAGTGCCTTCCTTAATCTCCATTATATGTACGAGAGTTCTGTCCACAATCGCCTTAGTCTCTTCCGTCATATTAAGTATCCTTTCCTCATTACCCCAAAGGGTAACTGACATGTTATGCCACATGTCAATTGCCCATATAACACTACTTTCAGTCAAACTTGCTGTACATACTGTCTATGTTCTGCTCTGGCAGTGTGACAGGATCCCATCCGTAGTCCTTATATTCCGTTATATTAAGATCATTGGCCGCTACATAGTTGGCTATGATCTGCGCCCTTAGCTCTTCACTTGTATCGGTATCCGACTCAAGCTTCATAAAAGCATCGTATCTGTCGCCGAATATCTGTCTGGCCGTAGGAGCATAATCCGCTCCGTCACCTACAAGCTCCATATATTCAACCTCATATCCCGAATCACTGCTCACCATATGTATGCATCCCGGGTAAGAACCTCCCGATACATTCTCAAGCGTGGTACCGCTTAAGTTGTAGTTAAGCAGCCAGAAATCACCGTATACCTTGATATCCGACTTATCGCTCTCATCTATATCAAGTATATTGACAAGCGGAATGGATACATCCGCCTTATCATAGTGCGGGCTGAATCTCTCGATTATATAGTCATACAATACATAATAAAACTGCTCCGGTCCGGGATACTCATATGCCGGCAGTGTTCCTTGTCCCACTGTCTCATCCGAAGCCGAAGAAGTTTCCGTATCTGTCGTATCGTTACTCTCGGATACGGCAGCTTCATCTGCCATAGCCTCACCTTCCATGGTCATCTTATAGAATCTTACGGTTCCGCTGGCCTTCTCTTCCACGGCCACGCCTACCATATAATCACCCGGTTCGATCATACCATATTCCGTGGTTCCGCTTTCACTGAATACATAGTCTATGGTAGCCATATTGTCACTATCTTCAAGCGGCACGGCTTCTATATCCGAGCCTCCGCTTACGACCCTTACTCTTACCTTACCCTCTGTAAGATTCGTATCAATGGCAAGGTATTCACCTTCACCTATGGTGATTCCCGATGCCGCGCCTGTTCCCTTCTCTGTCTTGTCAAAATGTGCCGTGACAGAACCGTCATCCGCCGTATCCATAAGTGTCGCGGGCTCTGCATCGGCACCTGTAGCAGCACCCTTGCCGCATCCGGCGATGATGCCAAGTGTCATAACCGCTGCTGCTATATATACTGTTATCCTTCTCATGTTCATAACCTCACTCTTACTGTACAGTCGAGAACTCTATGATCTCTGAGTCAAACATCTCATCATACATCTTAGTAAGCACGGAATCATCATCTGCCTTCACGGCATCAGCACCGTCCTTAGATGTATAATATGTCGCATTGCCATCCGCATCATACTCTACCCATGCCTGCATACTGTCCTTAAGCTTAAGCTTATCAACAGTCGATACTGCGGCGAAGTGATTACCTGCACTGTAGAGTTTGCCGTCTCCGGCTGCCAGAGGATAAGCCGTACCGCCTGATGTTACATATCCGAGATATGTGATCTTACCATCGGCATCGTATGCGAATACCTCCGCATCAATGGCAGCCATATACCCGTCACCGTTATCGAATGTGCCGCTTGCTACAAGGAGTACATCTGTATCACCTGCCTTGACATTGGCATAGCCCTTACCTGCCGGCAGCTTATCAACCACCTGTGTGAAGGTATCACAGTCCGTGATATCTGTGGTCATCTCATGCTCTCTTACAAGCACATCATCTATTGATATATTCTGTACATCCTCCGTGAAAGTAATGGAATCGATGACCTGTGCGAGTGCATCGGATGCCGGTATATCTATGGCATCATCCCCGCCTATGTGAGTAAGTACCTCTACTACCAAGGCTCCGTCCTTATAATCTCTTGCGATACCCGTCTCATTAAGTCCCGAGCCGCTTCCGTCAGTCTTAAGTGTATGCCAGTATCCTTTCACATCCTCTGTTCCGGGGAATATACCCTCTGACTTCTCTATGGCACTTTCATCTCCCCATGCAGAAGAAAGCTCTGTAAGAGCCTCTTCTCCGCTCTTGCCTTCCACATAGCTTATGATGACCATGCAGCTTCCGGCGCTCTCTCCCATATATACGAAGGATGCCATATTCTCACCGATATTGACATTAATGTTATTGGCATCATAGGTCACGGTATAACCGTTAGGATCGGTATAGACCTCATACTTTGGAGCCGTAGCCTGTGCAGGAGCTTCTGCGAGCTCCTCGCTCTGTTGTGCAGCCTGTGTCACATCAGCCGAAGGCTGATCTGCCGCAGCATTGCTTCCACAGCCTGCAAGCATGGATACACTTAATCCTGCGGCTGCGATCATAGTTAATAGTCTTTTTTTCATAATTTCCTCCATATTATCCTCCATGCCATGTCCTTCATCATCATGGCATCACTTTACATTTACCTTTAACTGGTCCTGTTGCTTCTTAACCTGATTCTGTTGATTCTTTAACTGCTTCTGCTGATTCTTAACCTGATTTTGTTTTTGCACCTCTTTATTCTGCTGCTTCTGCGGATTATCCTTATTAAGCTTATACTCTTTATCCTTACGTAGCAGATCTTTGATTTTTGAATCAAGCTTTTCCTTATTGAAGGCTTTCTCATTTTGTTTATATAGCGCCAGCAGCCTTCTTGCGTTCTGACGGTATGGCGATTCATTGGCCCTCTGCATATTTCTCTCAGCAGCTTTCTTTGCTCTTTTTAAGTTATTTTCATAGTCACTAAGCTTCTTATCCTGCTTTACGGCGCCCTTTTTATTGACGGATTTGTCTTCATTCTCATTTTGTTTATTGTTAGTATTCTTTTTTTCTTTATCCTTGGAATCCTTTATTTCAGTGTTGTTTTTGCCCTTGGGTTCATCTTTGCCAAGCTCTCTTCCATCATAGAGATCATCCTTGTCAAAATTTGTTGTCATGGACTCATTGAGAGAATTATCCACAAAATCCTCTTTCTCCAGGATCTCAAAGTCGTCAACGCTTACTCCCTTGTTTTCCTTATTCTCCTTATTCTCCTTAT
>DGII01000043.1 GCA_002393095.1 Lachnospiraceae bacterium UBA3826
CGGGCGTGGCGCACATCCTGGAGCACTCCGTGCTGTGCGGTTCCCGCGAGTTTCCCTTAAAGGATCCCTTTGTGGAGCTGGTCAAGGGTTCACTGAACACGTTCCTGAACGCCATAACCTATCCCGACAAGACGGTCTATCCGGTTGCCAGCTGCAATGACAAGGATTTTCAGAATCTTATGCATGTATATCTGGATGCGGTATTCTATCCGCGTATCCTTGACAGTGATATGACCTTTAAGCAGGAGGGCTGGCATTATGAGCTTCCGGATAAGGACGGTGAGCTTACGATCAACGGCGTGGTATACAATGAGATGAAGGGCGCCTTCTCCAATCCGGATGATGTGCTTGAAAGAGAGCTTTTTAATTCACTCTTCCCCGACACCTCATACGGAGTGGAATCGGGAGGAGATCCCAAGGATATCCCTTCGCTTACATATGAGCATTACCTTGATACCTACAGAAGCTATTATCATCCGAGCAATTCTTACATATATCTCTATGGAGATATGGATATGGAGGAAAAGCTTGAGTTCATAGATAAGGAGTATCTGTCGCATTATGATGCTCTGGAGATCGATTCCGAGGTAAAGGAACAGAAGCCCTTTAATAAACGTAGGGAGGTGGTGAAGGAATTCTCCGTAACGGAGAGCGAACCTACAGAGGATAACACATATCTAAGCCTTAACTTCGCAATGAAGGATAATCTGGACAGAGAGGAATATATCGCATGGCAGGTTATAGATTATGCCCTGTGCGGAGCTCAGGGTGCCGTGCTTAAGCAGACATTGCTTGATAAGGGAATAGGCAAGGATGTATATTCGATATATGATAACGGTGTGAAGCAGCCCTACTTCTCAATAATCGCCAAGTACAGTGATGAGGATAAAAAGGATGAATTCATCAATACAATAAGAGAAACAATAGATGGAATAATTAAGACAGGATTTAAGAAAGATACATTGAAAGCTGGCCTTAATGCTCTTGAATTCAGATACAGAGAGGCAGACTTCGGCAATTATCCGCCGGGCCTCATGTACGGATTACAGGCTTTGGACAGTTGGCTGTATGATGACCTTAAGCCCTTCATACATATAGAGGCAGATGACACCTTCAAGACTCTGCGTAAGAAGATTGGGACCGATTATTTCGAGAGACTGCTTAAGGCAGGCATAATGGATAATAAGCACAGTTCCGTGGTGGTAGTAAAGCCTGTTAAGGGACTTGTGGAGAAGGAAGAGGAGAGGCTCAGGGAAAAGCTTGCTTCTTATAAGGCGGGCTTAGATGCCACAGAGGTTGACAGGCTTGTTAAGGAGACAGCGGCACTTACCGCTTATCAGGAGCAGGAGGATACACAAGAGGCTCTTGCCACTATTCCGGTTCTGAATATAAGTGATATTAAGAAGGAGACGGATAGGCTCTATAATGAGGAGAGAAATATAGGTGATATCAAGGTATTATATCACCCGATATCCACGAACGGCATAGATTATGTACGCTTTATCTTTGATGCGGACGCAATAGATGAGGAGCACTTCGCATACCTTCCGTTACTTAAGAGCGTGATAGGCGTGATGGATACGAATGAGCATACTTATCAGGAGCTTTTTGACAGGATATATATAGATACGGGCGGTATATCACCGGCAGTCAATGTATACGAATCCGCCAAGTCTAAGGATGATATCAGGGTTACTTTCGATCTTAAGGGCAAGTGCCTTGAGGGAGATCTGGATAAGACATTATCCCTTATGAGAGAGATAATCACGGAGACAGTCTATTCCGATGAAGGCAGGCTTTTAGAGATACTTAATGAGGTCAAATCAAGGAATCAGAGCTCAATGATAAGTGCAGGCCACAGTGTGGCGATGCAGAGGGCCTTAAGCTATGTATCCAGGATTGGCAAGACCGTGGATAAGGTGCAGGGCTATGATGCGTACAGATTCATAGAGGATATTGAGCTTAACTATGACAATAAGAAGTCAGAGGTAATAAACGGGCTTAAAGAGCTGGGGGAGAGACTCTTCACATCTACGGGTCTTATGCTTGAATTTACCGGAAGTGAGGATGAATACAAGACTTTTGAGATTCTGGCATCGGAATTCATTAATAAGCTGCCCAAGGCATCCGATACCGGTGAGAGTTATTCGCCTAAGCTTATAGTGTCTAACGAGGGTCTTAAGACAGCCGGACAGGTGCAGTATGTATGCAGAGCAGGGAATTTTGTTGAAAAAGGATTTAAGTATACCGGCGCCTTGCGTGTGCTTAAGGTGATGATGGGATATGATTATCTGTGGAACAATATAAGGGTCAAGGGCGGAGCATACGGATGTATGTCGGGCTTTAGCAGGAACGGAGACAGCTACTTCGTCTCATACAGAGATCCCAATCTTAAGAATACCATAGATATATATGAGGGTATTCCGGAGTACCTTAAGGGCTTTAAGGCGGATGAAAGAACAATGGCTCAGTATATAATAGGTGCAATAAGCGCACTTGATACGCCGCTTACTCCAGCGGGTAAGGCTCTTAAATCGCTTAGTGCATATATGTGTGATTATGACAGGGAGGATTATCAGAGGGAGAGAGATGAACTGCTATCCACGACCCCTGAGGTGATAAGGGGACTGGCAGCATACTGTGAGAGTATACTTGATGATGGTGCATTGTGTGTTGTGGGAACGGAGACCGGAATAGAAGAGGAAAAGGAACTTTTTGAGGAGATTCATCCGTTATTCAGAGGATGAGAAAGAGGGAGAGAGACATGAAAAAAATGAGATTCAGACTATTAACAACAGTTGTTATTATTGCGGCACTGCTTTCGGGGTGCGGCAGTAGCAGTACATCAGGCAGCTACAAGTCTGCAACATCAGATTCGTATGCTTCGGCAGACAATTATGCCGAAGCTCCGGCGGCAGAGGCGGCTTATGTCGACGAGTCATACGATATGGCAATGTATGATGACAGCACAACGGCAGGCTCAGGAGCTTCCATGACCACCGAGAATGCAACAACGAGTAACAGAAAGCTGATAAGGAACGCCAGCTTAAGCGTGGAGACCAAGGAATTCGATGAGCTGCTTGTCAGCCTTGATACCAAGATCAAGGGCATGGGCGGATATATAGAGAATATGAGCGGCAATTACGGGAGCAGATATTCAAGCTACCGTTCGAGCAAGAGCGCATATATAACCGCACGTATCCCTTCGTCTAAGCTTGATGAGTTCATCAATTCCGTTGGAGAGACAGCCAATATTACGAGCAAGTCCGAGTCGGTCACGGACATAACACTGGAATATGTGGATATGGAGAGCCACAAGAAGATGCTTAAGGAGGAACAGGACAGGCTCCTTGAGTTCTTGGATCAGGCTGAGACAATTGAGGATATAATCACTATAGAAGACAGACTCACGGATGTTAAGTATCAGCTTGAGAGCATGGAGAGCCAGCTTCGTACATATGACAATAAGATTGATTACAGTACGGTCGATATAAATATACAGGAAGTAATAGACTATACGGTGGTAGTCGAGGAAGAGAAGACTCCTGTGGAGCGTATGAAGGAAGGCTTTGCAGAGAGTATAAGGAATATAGGAATCGGCTTAAGGGAATTCGGAATATGGTTCGTTATCAATCTGCCATATATCGTACTGCTTGCGATAATTGCTTTGATTGTGCTTATCATAATAAGAGCAGTTGGTAAGAGAAATAAGAAAAAGCGTGAGGCTCTTATGGAAGAAAAGGCTAAGAGGCAGGCCGAGGAAGCAGCAAGAGGTATAAGTGCGGAAGATAGTAAAGCAGAAGTGTATGTTAATAAACCGGGTAAGAATTCCTGATAGCAGGATGACATCCTAAGCAAACAGGGTGACGGAATAATACTGAGATGATTAAGGATACGGAATACGAATAATATGCAGGACAGTGACAGAAAAGCAGGCTTTGTCAGCATAATCGGGCGACCGAATGTGGGCAAGTCCACGCTGATGAACTATATAATCGGTCAGAAGATCGCCATTACATCGAATAAGCCGCAAACCACGCGTAACAGGATAAGAACGGTATATACGGAAGAGAGGGGACAGATAGTATTCACCGATACTCCGGGCATACATAAGGCCAAGAATAAGTTAGGTGACTATATGGTG
The DNA here is from genome assembly GCA_002393095.1 of Lachnospiraceae bacterium UBA3826. GTDB lineage: Bacteria > Bacillota > Clostridia > Lachnospirales > Lachnospiraceae > Colinaster. The sequence continues at coordinate 4,145 of DGII01000043.1, forward strand.
AGCGTGGCAAGGAAGTCCATAGTCGATGTGGATGCCTGTATGTGGATAGTGGAGCCGACTACATATATTGGTGCCGGAGAACAGGCTATTGCAGAGGAATTATCCAAGTCTGACGGGATAGCAAGGATACTTGTCATCAATAAGACGGATACGCTTAAGAATAAGGCACAGATACTTGAAGTGATCGAGGCTTATAAGAATGAATGCAGGTTCGATGAGATAATCCCCGTATCCGCCAAGACGGGAGAAGGCGTACCGGAGCTTATAGATAATCTCTTTAAATACATGCCTTGTGGTGCACCATACTTCGAAGAGGATGTCATAACGGATCAACCACTGCGACAGATCGTAGCGGAGCTTATACGTGAGAAGGCGCTGTGGTGCCTAAAGGATGAGATACCTCACGGGGTGGCTGTGGTCATAGATTCTTTCGAAGAGGGAGAGAAGCTGACAAGGATCACCGCAACGATAGTGTGTGAGAAGAACTCCCACAAGGCGATCATAATCGGCAAGAACGGAACGATGCTTAAGAAAATAGGCTCTCTGGCCCGCCCTGACATAGAGGATATGCTTGAATGCAAGGTATATCTGGAGCTCTGGGTAAAGGTAAGGAAGGACTGGCGCGAATCCGATCTGCTCATGAAGAACTACGGATACGATAAGAAGGATATAGATTGAAAAAGCGGCTAAAGGGGAGTAGAATGGGGCACACCATATAACTAAAAGGATGCTCCGATAAGCGATCAGTGAAATAAGGGGAATGCGGCAAAGCCCATGGCTATGCCGAAAAGTGCACCTATAAGAACCTGAAGGGGCGTATGACCTATAAGCTCTTTCAGGTTCTCTGTATTGAATTCGATCTTCTCGGGATGCTCGCTGTTAAAATAAGCCATGATCTGATTAATGATGACCGCCTGTGTGCCGGTCTCGCGCCGAACACCTCTTGCGTCGTACATGACCACTATTGCGAAAATGGCGGATACTGCGAATATGCCGGAGCCCAAACCGTATTCAAGGGCGGAGGCTACGGACAGAGCGCATACCGTGGCTGAATGGCAGCTTGGCATACCGCCGCTTCCCACAAGTCTCTCCGGATTAAACTCCTTATTGATAAGCAGGTCTATGAAGGTCTTAACTATCTGTGCCGCAAGCCAGCTTATAGCGGCAGCCATAAGTACATAATTATGTATAAGATCGTTCAAATAATTCATGTCGGACTCATCCTTTTGTCGTATATTAACATTGATATTATAAAGTAAGGTGGGAATATTGGCAATTATGATTATGGAAAAAGAACGGAATATTATGTATGATTATATTGGAAAAACAGGGATATTAACAGGCAGTGTATTGCGTGTGATGACTGATACATTGTATTGAGGTGTCGGAAGGTATGTATATATTCAATATAATCTCATTGTTTGGCGGATTGTCAATGTTCCTATACGGAATGCGGCTTATGAGCGGAAGCCTTAAGGAAGGATCGTCCGGAACACTTAAGGTCGCGATGGAGAGGATCACCAATAATCCGTTCAAGGCTTTCCTGCTTGGACTTGGAATAGCAGCCGTTATTCAATCTTCAACAGCAACGATCGTCATTACTTCAGGTCTTGTGGCGGCCGGGATATTAAGTCTCGAGCAATCACTTGGAATAATCATAGGTGCCAATGTCGGTACCACCGTAACAGGTCAGATAATCAGACTTTTGGATATCGGAGAGGATTCATCTCCGGTGCTTAAGTTCTTCCAACCTTCAACACTTGCTCCTTTAGCTCTTATAGTCGGTATCATACTCATAATGTTCTGTCATTTTAAGAGATCGGATAATCTCGGAAGTATAGCCATGGGCTTCGGTATACTTTTTGTGGGTCTGATGAATATGACTTCTTCGGTTAGCGGTCTCATAGAGGGCGGATTGATGGGCAGTCTGTTCGAGCATATGGGAGATAATCCGATCCTTGGATATGTGATCGGTGCAGGTGTGGCCTTCATCCTGCAGAGTTCGTCTGCTTCGATCGGTATATTGCAGGCCTTCTCAATGGCTGGCTCGATACCTTTTAAGACGATATACATCGTGCTTGTGGGTATATATCTGGGTGACTGCGTGACAACAGCCATAGTATGCTCGATAGGAGCCAAGAAGGAAGCAAGAAGAGTAGGCCTTGTCAATATAATGTTCAACTTAAGCAAGACTGTTCTCGTGATAATAGTTGTTATGATCCTTCACAGACTCGGACTGTTAAGCGGGCTGTGGAATATGAATATGACCCCGGGTACCATAGCCAATACCAATTCCATTTTCAATCTTGGCTGTGCCATAGTGTTATTACCCGTAGTCGGCGGATATGCGAAGTTAAGCTGTCGTATCCTGCCGGATGAAGAGGAGCCGAAGGGCAAATATTCCGATATCGTATCCGCACTTAACCCCGTATTCTTCTCAACCCCCGCTCTTGCATTCAGAAGCTGTTATAACGCACTTAATGCCATGTTCGATGCGGCTGTTGTTAATATCAATAAGGCATTGGATGTTATAGAGGATTATAATGATACTCTTGTGGATGAGATCGCCGAAGAAGAGAAGAATATAGATATGCTGACGGACAGAGTGGACAATTATCTGGTACAGCTCTCACCTCATATAAGCGAGGATCTGCATATAAGGATCTTTGAACAGTATCATAAGCTCGTAACGGAATTCGAGCATCTGGGAGATTATGCGGACAATATAGCCATAACAGCCAAAGAGATGCATAATGAAGGCGTACAGTTCAGCAATACGGCTCTTAACGAGCTTAAAGTGGTAAGAGATCTTCTGGATACCATACTTGACTATACTAAGCTTACTTTCGTGAAGCGTAATCTGGATGCGGCCTATCATATAGAGCCTCTGGAGGAGGTTATGGATGACCTTATCAATACACTTCATGATAATCACCTTGACAGATTAAGAGACGGTAAATGCACAATAAGGGCCGGAATAAGCTTCCTTAATATACTCACCAATCTTGAGAGTATGTCGGATTCGTGCTCGCATGTGGGCGTTGCGATAATCGCCAGAGTTAAGCCTGAGAAGGCTAATCTGCCTCATACATATCTGGGCAGCCTCCATAGGGGCGAGAATACCAAGTTCAATGAGGCATACAGTGCGGCTCATGAGAATTATTACAGGATGCTTGGTGAAGTGGATACAGAGGAAGAAGCAGAGGCATAATCCATGCAGGAGAATGTTGAGGTAAAAGGGATCATACTTAAGAGTGAACCGGCAGGAGAGTATGACAGAAGAGTGGTGATACTTACGGATACAAGGGGGAAGATATCAGCCTTCGCTAAAGGAGCGAGACGCCCCAACAGCAGATTCGTTGCTGTAACGGCTCCCTTCACCTTCGCAACATTCAGACTGTATGAAGGCAGGAATTCATATTCTCTTAATGATGTGGAGGTTCATAATCACTTCGAAGAGCTTAGAAATGAATACAATAACGCATATTATGGAATGTATATGCTTGAGATAGCGGATTATTATACCCGTGAGAATAATGATGAGAAGGAGATGCTTAAGCTCTTATATCAGAGCCTTCGGGCACTTACAAAGCAAAGCCTTGATAACAGGCTGGTCCGGGTCATATATGAGATCAGATCGACCGTAGTCAACGGAGAATTTCCGGGGCCTAAAGATAACGCAAGATATAAAAAAGCCACTCTGTACGCTATAGAGTATATCGTACAGAGCAGCATTGAAAAGCTGTATACTTTCGCCGTTAAGCCGGATGTGCTTACGGAGCTTGAAGAGATAGCGGCAGATACGTGCAGACAGACTATGAACTACCCCTTCAAGAGTCTTGAGATATTGAACACCCTTATATGATCAGCCTTCATCCACAAGTATAGCCACATCCCAAGGATGCAGGGTTATACCCTCACCCATCTCGTAATGCTCGCCGCCGATCAGGTTCTTGCAGTCATGTTCGCAGATGATCGTATTGTTATCCATGGAATAATTGAATATGTATTCAAGCTGCTCATCCAGATCGTTGACTCCGCATCTGCGTATGAGAGGGAACTGGTATCTGGGAAGCTCGATTCCGGCGATACGAGCAACACGTCTTATGGTTTTGCTCATTGCGGCCTTGTCGCAGAGGCATCCGATATATGTAGCCGAGCCCTGTCCGTACTTGCTGTGGGCTATGGATACATATTTGTTCCAGTACGGATGTGAATATCTTGCCCAGGGAATTGCATCTCCGGTGAGCTTCAACAGCTCGATATGGCTGTCGATATTAAATTCCTGTCCGTCGTCGAACATTACGGTGGCAGAACCCGGAACCGTGAACATATCGTAGCTTACATCGAAAACATCAGTCATACCGTGCGGAGCGGGATCTGAGAATATCTTAAGCTCTCTGTCCGCGAAGAAGCTCTTGAAGGTGGCGATCATGTGTCCGCCATTCTCTATATATGAGCGGAACTTGCCAATAAGGGTATCATCTACGCTATAGAGTGCGGGAAGGATCACCAGACTGTAATTATCAAGCTTGGAGGACTTGTATATGACATCACACTCAAGGTTCATCTCATAGCAGGCATCATATATACGCCTTACTATATCGTTATAATCAAGTGCAAACTCTTCCTTATATTCGTCAAAGGCTGTAAGGGATTCATGATCAAGAAGTATGGCAGCTTTATTATTCTTGCGAAGGTTGATAAGATGTCTGCTTATACTCTCTAATTCCTCTGTGAATCTGGAAAGCTCATGGTAGGTCTCGGACGGCTCAAGATCGTGACTTAGGATACCCTTCCAGAAGCTTTCGGGACCATTGTGGATCGAGTGCCAGTTCCAGTACATAAGAGAGTTGGAACCGCCGGATAAGTGGGCGTAGCCCTGCATACGAAGCTGTCCGGGATAGGGAAGCCATCCTATACGCCCCTGGGCCTGGGTCTCAAGCAGGAGATAATTATCCTGCTTAACGGAACGTGCTATGTCGGAGCAGATTGCGATCTCGGCACCGGTAAGCTCGCTCTGTGACGGATGATATATATCGGCACCGGCAACATCCAAAGCCCTGCCTGCGGAGTGCTGATTGACAAGAGGCTGCAACCCGTAGGAATGATCCCTCCAGTCAAAATCAAAATTATGGGTTATAAATTGCCCTTCCTTCGAGTATTCCCTGACTATATCCGCCTGCCATGCGATAAAGTCCGTGATGCAGAACCTTAAGAAGCGCTTGTAGGCCGCAGAAAGGCTGGGGTTAATAGTACCGCGTATATCAGGGAAATCATCCCAGTCTTCAATCCTGTTGCTCCAGTAATCCAGACCGAATTCTCTGTTGAAGGCATCAATATCAGGATATTCGGCGCGAAGCTTCTCCACAAAAAGTGCCTGAACATCGGGGCCGGAAGCATCGGCAGAACGGGTCTCATTATCTATCTGATAACCTATTATACAATCATAGCCGCTTACTGCCTGCATCATCTTACGGATGATCCTGTTGCAGTGGTAGCGGTAATGCTCGTTGGTTATATCAAAGTATTGTCTGTGTCCGTAGAGTAACTGTCCGTCTTTGGTCACTGACATGATATCGGGATACTTCTGTGCCAGCCAGGAAGGGATGGCATATGTGGGAGTGCCGACAATGACACTTATCTCGTGCCTGCATGCAGCCTCAAGCACGGCGGTAAGTTTGGAAAAATCGAATTCTCCGTCCTTAGGCTCCCATGTGCTCCATGCAGACTCGCCGATGCGAATCGTATTGAAGCCGAGCTTCTTCATAAGCTCCAGATCCTCATCTATCCGTTCGTAAGGCATGTATTCATTATAATAAGCCGCCCCCAATATCAGTTCCTTTACTCGCATATAACCCTCCTTATTAAGTCCGTCCGCTGTCAGATATATCTTCACTCTGCGGATTAACAAAAGCATAAATACATTGTAGTATATCAAAGATACATTACGCAAGATTGTATGGACGAAATCCTGAAATTATTTTATATTATAAGTGATATCCGAAGGATATGATTACAGGGTAATGAAAAGTGAGGGTTACATTGATGGAAGACATTAAAGTTCAGATGCTTGAAGAATTCAAAAAGATATTCGGGGACAGCGATAATGTCAGAGTATTCTTCGCACCGGGCAGAGTCAATCTGATAGGAGAGCATACAGACTATAACGGAGGGCATGTATTCCCGTGTGCACTGACGATAGGCACTTATGCGGCGGTCAGGAGAAGAGATGATAGGGAACTTAACTTCTATTCGCTCAACTTCCCTGATAAGGGTGTTGTGAGGACATCGCTTGATGACATGAGGCCTAAGGAGGATGACAGTTGGACCGCGTATCCCAAGGGTGTGATATGGGCTATGCAGGGACGCGGCATGGATATCCCGGCGGGACTGGATATGTTGATATACGGCACTATCCCGGCAGGTAGCGGACTCTCGTCCTCGGCATCTTTAGAGGTACTTACGGGAGAAGTCCTGCGTTCGCTTTACGGCCTTAAGGATGTGTCGAACATCGATCTTGCGCTCATCGGCCAGTATTCCGAGAATAATTATAACGGCATGAACTGCGGTATAATGGATCAGTTCGCTTCTGCCATGGGTAAGAAGGACAATGCCATATTCCTTGATACATCCACATTGGAATATGAATATGCGCCCATAGCTCTTAAGGATGCCTGCATAATAGTGACTAACAGCAATGTCAAGCATTCTCTTGTGGGAAGCGACTATAATACCAGACGAGCCGAATGCGAAGAGGCGTTATCGGAGCTTAAGAAGGTGGTGGATATCAAGTCTCTGGGAGATCTTGATGAGGATACATTCGAAGCCAATAAGAACGTGATAACAAAGGATAACTGCAGGGCAAGAGCAAAGCATGCGGTATATGAGAACAGGCGGACCATTAAGGCGGTGGAAGCACTCAAAAAGGGTGATGTGATAAGCTTCGGCAAGCTTATGAATGAAGCTCATACATCCATGAGTGTCGATTATGCCGCATCATGTCCGGAGGTGGATGTACTGGTGGAGACCGCATGGAAGATAGACGGGGTGATAGGAAGCCGCATCACCGGAGGCGGATTCGGTGGCTGCTCGGTCAGCATCGTACGTAATGACAGTGTGGAGACTTTTAAGGAAAGAGTGGCTGCAAGATATAAGGAGAAGACAGGTCTTACCGCAGACTTTTATGTAGTATCCATAGGAGACGGGCCGAGAGAATTATAGGCAGAACAGTAACACATGTTATTGTATACAAATTCAAATATTGTATTGTAAAAATACCTCACTATCTGTATAATATTAGGATAAGTATGAGGAGAGTATATAGTAATGAGTTGTGAAGAATCAGACAGGAAGATAATAATACACGGTATATGTGCTTCCTGTCTGTTTTTATTTGCTTTTCTTGCCATGGCAGTGACCGGCTGCGGCAGGAAGAAGTATGATATCTCCACTTACGAATTCAAGAAGAACGGCCATATTATCGAGCATATGTCCGAGGAGTTCCCACCGGATTCATATGATGAGAGCGACTGGGAGAAGGAGACAGGCTCCTTAATAGAGGCATATAATAAGAAGAACAAGGATTCCATAAGGCTGTATGACATCTCTGCCGAAGAGGGGATATTAAGGTGTTCGGTGGAATATGCGGATGATGATGCGTATTATTACCTTAATGAGCAGCCGCTTTTCTATGGGACAGTGGATCAGGCACTTAAGGCCGGATACAGCTTAAGCTTTGATGTGTATGATGTTAAAGGAGAGCTTGTTAAGAATGATGTCATTAGGGGAATGAGGGATTCGCACATCATCATCATGAATGCATACACAGCTGACGGAGCGGATGTCCTGCTATATAAGAAGGCTAAGTATGTTACGGGCAATGCGGAAGTTGACAGCTCGCTTAAGAGGCTACATATAACGGATGATAACACGGTATATATCGTGTTTGATTAAATAAATAGGAGATTTGACTAATGGAAAAGACAATGGACAAGATCGTTAATCTCGCCAAGGCGAGAGGCTTCGTATATCCGGGAAGTGAGATATACGGAGGATTGGCCAATACATGGGATTACGGTAACTTGGGCG
>DGII01000108.1:0-6026 GCA_002393095.1 Lachnospiraceae bacterium UBA3826
CCTCCGTTATGTTCTGATAGCGGTACGCTAATTCATACTTATGACATTATATAGGAAAATAGATAAAATAGATACAAAAATTTCCTGTTTTATTGTAAAATAAATTTGGTATGTGCAGATTCCGATAAATGGGATGAACATGACAAATACGACAAATACGACAAGTGAGGCTTAGACTATGGATAAGTATGTGGCATATGTATCAACCTATACCTATGGAGACGATCATGGTATAACAATATATGATGTGGATATGGAGAACGGAAAGTTTACCCAGAAGGACAGAGTGAAGATCACCAACTCGTCGTATGTAACCATAACACATAATAAGAAGTACCTCTATTCCATTACGGACTTTGGTGTTGAGGGATACAAGATAGAGCCGGACGGAGCCCTGACGACGGTTGGCAGCTCATCAATAAACGGCATGAGAGGCTGTTATCTGTCTACGGACTATGAAGACAGATTCCTTTTCGTGGCGGGATATCATGATGGGAAGATAACGGTGCTTAAGCTTAATGACGACGGAGGCTTTGAAGGGATTTGTGATGAGATATTCCATAAGGGGTGGGGCAATATCGCCGAGCGTAACTTCAGACCTCATGTCAACTGTGTCAAGATGACAAGAGATAATAAATATCTCTGTGCAGCGGACCTTGGAATGGATTATATTGATGTATACAGTCTCGATCATGTTACGGGCAAGCTTAAGCTTGCCGATATAGTTCACAGTGAGCAGGAGAGTGCTCCGAGGCATATCAAGTTCTCCAAGGACGGCTCATACATGTATGTGGTACACGAGCTTAAGAACTATATAGATGTATACAGGTATGAGGATAAGAACGGAGCGCCGGACTTCGAGAAGATACAGAACATAAGCACACTTAACGATTATCATGCTTCCAATTCGGCGGCGAGTGCACTTAATCTGTCCGAGGATTTTAAGTATATAGTGAGCTCCAATGCCGGTGACAATAGTGTCATAATGTACAAGGTGGATGAGAAGACGGGAATGTTAAGCAAGCTTTTCTGTCTGCCGATAAGCGGAGATTATCCCAAGGATGCGGCTCTCTTCCCGGACAACAGACATCTGGTAAGTCTTAATCATGAGTCCAATACCATGACCTTCTTCTCGGTGGATACTGATAAGGGACTTATAGTGATGAACCAGAAGGAGATAAAGGTAGATAAACCGAATTGTATCATTTTCCACAAGCTGTAACAGCGCAGCACGGGGCATAAAAGGATAAGATGGTCAACAGTCTTAATATCAAACCGATCAACAAAATAAAAAAGCTTGCAGCTAAGGGTAAGGCAGGGCTGTTCTTCGCAACCCTCTGGCTGGCATCCATAATCATATGCCGCAAGGTATGGAAGTATATTAAGGTGCCGGTAGTGAGGTTTGCTTCGGTTGTCATGCTGTGTGTGGTATTTTTTGCCACATCAAGCTTCGCTCCGGTGGAGAAAGCCTATGCTGACAGCTTCGATACCGCACATTCGGATTCTGATGTGCTGCTTGATGAGAACGGAATGCTCATAATCGATGAACTGCCGGAGGAGCAGTATCTTGTGACTGAGGTAACTGATGAGGATGACGTGGCTTCCTTAGATGATCTCCTTGAGCACGTTGATGAGGATGAAGTGGAGGGAGAGAGCGAAGTCTATGAGGAGCCTGAGGAATTTGAATTCGACAAGTCATCATGGAATCTCGTCCTTATCAATAAGCAGCATCCGATACCGGCAGATTACACTTTTTCTCTGGGAACCATCAAGGGCAGCATGAAGTGTGATGAGCGGCTGATTGAGCCGCTGACACAGATGTTTTTGGCGGCAGCCGGTGACGGAATCAACCTTGAGGTCAGATCGCCTTATCGTGACATGTCGCTTCAGGAGTATCTCTTCGACAGGAAGGTCAAGAATTATATCAATCAGGGCTATTCGTATATAGATGCGTACAAGATATCATCCGAGGTTGTGACACTTCCCGGAGCCAGTGAGCATCAGATAGGTATATCTCTGGATATCACCTCGGACACATACTGGCAGCTTAACGAGGGCTTCGCGGATACCGAAGCGGGCAAGTGGCTTATGGATAACAGTTATAAGTATGGCTTCATACTCAGATATCCCAAGGGTAAGGAGGATATCACCGGTATCATCTATGAACCGTGGCACTACAGATATGTGGGAGTGGAAGCCGCGACGGTGATCTATGAGCAGGGAATAACTCTGGAGGAATTCATTGATTCGCTCTGATGCTTAACCTGTGGCTTAAGATATTGTAAAAGTCATTATAAATAAGGAGACGGAATTGGCAGAATATACTTTATTAAAGACTGAGGGCAGAGCCAAGAGAGGCAGATTAGATACTGTACACGGGGTCATAGAGACCCCTGTTTTTATGAATGTGGGAACTGCGGCAGCCATTAAGGGCGCAGTATCCACAGAGGATCTTGAGAATATCGGCTGTCAGGTGGAATTATCCAATACATATCATCTTCATGTAAGACCGGGAGATGAGCTGATAAAAGGTCTTGGAGGTCTGCACCGCTTCATGAACTGGAACAGACCCATACTCACGGACTCCGGAGGATTTCAGGTTTTTTCGCTTGCGGGGCTGCGCAAGATCAAGGAGGAGGGTGTGACCTTTCACAGTCATGTGGACGGACGCATAATCTTCATGGGCCCTGAGGAGAGCATGCAGATACAGTCCAACCTGGGCTCTACCATAGCAATGGCTTTTGATGAGTGTCCTCCGGCGCTGGCAGAGAGAGGATATGTCAAGCCATCCGTTGACAGGACTACAAGATGGCTTGAAAGGTGCAAAAGGAGGATGAATGAGTTAAATGCCGCTGAAGGAACCGTGAATCCCAAGCAGCTCCTGTTCGGCATCAATCAGGGTGCGGTATATGATGATATCCGTATAGAGCATGCCAAGATAATAACAGATATGGAGCTGGACGGCTATGCCATCGGAGGACTGGCAGTGGGAGAAAGCCATGAGCAGATGTATCATGTGCTTGAGGAGACGGTGCCATTCCTGCCTAAGAATAAGCCTACATATCTTATGGGAGTGGGGACGCCTGCCAATATCCTTGAGGCAGTGGACAGAGGCGTTGATTTCTTCGACTGCGTATATCCCTCACGTAATGCAAGGCATGGGCATCTCTATACCAGATACGGGCGTATCAATATCAAAAATGCACGTTTTGCGACAGATGACAGACCGATAGAGGAGGGCTGCGCCTGCCCGACCTGCCGCAGATATTCAAGGGCCTATATAAGACATCTGATGGTGGCAGGAGAGATGCTTGCAATGAGATTGTGTGTTATACATAACCTGTACTTCTATAATAAGCTCATGTCAGATATCAGGCTCGCGCTTGACGAGGGACGATATGCCGAATTCAAGAATGCCAGACTTACCGAGCTTGAGGCAGGGGCAGAGTAAATCTTTATTGACATTATATGCGGATTTGGGTAATATAGTTTAAGTCAGTGTATACTATTATATACAGTTATATGCAAAGGTAAGGAGATTATAAAATGTTATTAAGTGGTGCAGAGAGCTTTATGCAGAATAATTCGGGATTGCTGCTGGTTATATATATAGTGGTGTTCGGTGCGATCATGTATTTCCTCATGATACGCCCTCAGAAGAATGAGCAGAAGAGAGCGCAGGCGATGCTAAGTTCCTTAGAGACAGGCGATTATGTCCTGACTACCAGCGGCTTCTACGGCACGGTCATAGATATTCAGGAGGATACAGTCATTGTAGAGTTCGGTAATAATAAGAACTGTCGTATTCCCATGCAGAAGGCTGCAATCAGTCAGGTAGAGAAGGCTGAATAAGAATAAGAGATATTAAGCGTGGGATAGCCTGTACGGGTATATCCCACTTTTTTCGTTGTGAGGATAATAGTCTTAGAGGGTAAGTGATGCCCTTATGGATAAAGCGGAAAGGAAGAGTGATATAATGAATATGAAGATAGCCGTCATAAGCGGAGACGGTATAGGGCCGGAGATAGTGGCTGAAGCCAAGAAGGTTCTTGATGCCGTATGTGATAAGTACGGGCACAGCATTGAATATAAAGATGTGCTTATGGGCGGTGCATCAATTGATAAATACGGAGTACCATTGACTGAGGAGACCATCAATGTATGCAGGGAATCCGATGCGGTATTAATGGGATCGATTGGCGGCAATACCCAGACCTCCCCATGGTATAAGCTTCCGCCTGAGTTAAGGCCGGAGGCGGGGCTTCTTGGAATACGTAAGGCGCTCGCACTTTTTGCGAACCTTCGTCCCGCATATCTGTATCCTGAGCTTAAGGAGGCATGTCCTCTTAAGGAGTCTGTGGCGGATAAGGGCTTTGACATGATGATAATGAGAGAGCTTACCGGCGGTCTGTACTTCGGCGACAGATATACCAAGGAGATAGATGGCGTAACAACTGCTGTGGATACCCTCATATATAATGAGAATGAGATCAGGAGAATTGCTGTCAAGGGCTTTGATATCGCTCGTAAGCGACATGGAAAGGTGACGCTTGTGGATAAGGCTAACGTGCTTGATTCCTCAAGATTGTGGAGAAAGGTCGTAACTGAGGTAGCTGCGGATTATCCGGATGTGGAATTTGTCACGATGCTTGTTGATAACGCGGCGATGCAGCTTGTAAAAGATCCCGCACAGTTCGATGTGATGCTTACGGAGAACATGTTCGGTGATATATTATCCGATGAAGCATCAATGATCACGGGCTCCATAGGTATGCTGCCCTCGGCTTCCCTTAATGAGACTAAGTTCGGGCTCTATGAGCCGTCCGGCGGTTCTGCTCCGGATATAGCAGGCAAGGGTATAGCCAATCCGATAGCCACGATCTTAAGCGCAGCAATGATGCTTCGCTACACCTTCGATCTGGATGAGGAGGCGGATGCCATAGAGAATGCGGTCGCTAAAGTGCTTAAGGAGGGCTATAGGACGATAGATATAGCCAAGGCGGGAGAGTCAAGCCTTAAGACGGCTGAAATGGGCTCGCTTATAGCAGACAGGATATAGAATATATATAATTCTCATAAATGGAATAATGGAGGAACGGACATGACAAGTGATAATATGAAATGCGGAATCGGACAGGCTCCGGCAAGATCCCTGCTTAATGCGCTGGGATATACTGCAGAAGAAGTGGCTAAGCCCATGGTGGGTATCGTATGCTCATATAATGAGATAGTACCCGGACACATGAATCTGGATAAGATCGCCGAGGCAGTCAAGCTTGGCGTTGCGGAAGCCGGCGGAACTCCGGTCATGTTCCCTGCCATAGCTGTGTGTGACGGTATTGCAATGGGTCATATAGGCATGAAGTATTCTCTTGTGACAAGAGACCTTATAGCGGATTCAACCGAGGCTATGGCTATTGCCCATCAGTTCGATGCTCTGGTTATGATACCTAACTGTGATAAGAATGTTCCGGGACTCTTAATGGCCGCTGCCAGAGTCAATGTGCCTACCGTCTTCGTATCCGGAGGCCCTATGCTTGCCGGACATGTAAAGGGCAGGAAGAGAAGCCTCTCATCAATGTTCGAGGCGGTCGGAGAGCATGCAGCGGGCAAGATAACAGATGATGATGTCAGAGAGTTCGAGGAGAATGTATGTCCTACATGCGGTTCGTGTTCCGGCATGTATACCGCCAATTCCATGAATTGTCTGACGGAAGCGCTTGGAATGGGACTTCCGGGCAACGGAACGATCCCCGCGGTATATTCGGAGAGGCTGAGACTTGCCAAGAAGGCAGGCTATGCTGTTATGGATATGCTTAAGAAGAATATAAGACCCAGAGATATAATGACTAAGGACGCTATACTTAACGCACTTACGGTAGATATGGCACTTGGATGCTCAACCAATTCCATGCTTCATCTGCCTGCTATCGCGCATGAGATCGGCTTTGATTTCGATATATCCTTTGCCAATCCCATAAGTGAGAAGACACCTAATCTGTGTCATCTTGCACCTGCAGGTCCTA
>DGII01000108.1:6092-10580 GCA_002393095.1 Lachnospiraceae bacterium UBA3826
CATATATGGAGGATCTCAATGAAGCGGGCGGAGTGTACGCAGTGATCAAGGAGCTGCTTGATATAGGTCTGATCAAGGGTGATTGCATGACTGTCACAGGCAAGACCATAGCAGAGGCCGTGTCCGGCGCAGTCAATAAGGATACCGAGGTTATCCGTACTGTGGACAATCCTTATTCCAAGACAGGCGGACTTGCCGTGCTTAAGGGTAATCTCGCTCCCGACGGCTCTGTAGTTAAGCGCTCTGCTGTCGTACCTGAGATGATGAAGCATGAGGGACCTGCAAGAGTATTCGATTGCGAAGAGGATGCTATTGAGGCAATACTTGGCGGTAAGATAAATGAAGGTGATGTCGTTGTTATAAGATACGAAGGACCTAAGGGCGGTCCGGGAATGAGAGAGATGCTTAATCCCACATCAGCTATTGCGGGAATGGGACTGGGCTCTACAGTGGCACTTATAACCGACGGAAGATTCTCAGGCGCAAGCCGGGGTGCGTCGATAGGTCATGTATCTCCGGAGGCTGCTGTGGGCGGTCCGATAGCGCTTGTGCATGAAGGAGATATGATAGAGATAGATATCAATAGCTACAGTATCACACTTAAGGTGTCCGATGAGGAATTAACCAAGCGCAGGAACGAGTGGAGACCGAGACAGCCCAAGGTAACAACAGGCTATCTTGCCAGATATGCGTCGATGGTCACAAGCGGAAACCGTGGCGCAATACTGGAGATAAAGGACTGACTATAAGTATAGAGCAGTTTACTAACAGATGATATATTACTCCGCGGCAGTGCGGGAAATGGATGGGAGAGAAAATGCAGTTGACAGGTTCTGAGATAGTAGTTGAATGCCTTAAGGAGCAGGGAGTAGATACCGTATTCGGATATCCGGGCGGTACGATACTTAATATATATGATGCATTGTATAAGCATCCGGAGATTAAGCACATACTCACAAGCCATGAGCAGGGTGCAAGCCATGCGGCTGACGGATATGCCAGATCCACGGGTAAGGTGGGCGTATGTATGGCAACCTCCGGCCCCGGAGCTACCAATCTGGTGACCGGAATAGCTACGGCCTATATGGATTCCATACCAATGGTAGCCATAACCTGTAATGTGAATCTTCCGGCGCTTGGCAAGGATTCTTTCCAAGAGGTGGATATAGTCGGTGTGACCACACCCGTGACCAAGCACGGCTTCATAGTTAAGGATGTTAAGCTTCTAGCCAAGACCATGAGGAGAGCTTTTAACATCGCAAGAAGCGGACGGCCGGGGCCTGTTATCGTAGACATCACTAAGGATGTAACGGCAGCACTGTGCGATTATAAGGCAGAGGAGCCTAAGCCGGCGGAATATGACAACAGATTCACGGATAAGGATATCGATAAGGCGATAGAGCTTATGAAGGCCTGCAAGAGACCCCTTCTGTATGTGGGAGGCGGAGTCATAGCCGCAGATGCGACAGGAGAAGTAGCAAGGCTTGCTAAAGTCCTTGATGCTGCCGTGTGCGATACCTTAATGGGTAAGGGAGCATTTGACGGACATGACGACAGATATACAGGCATGATAGGTATGCACGGAACCAAGGCCTCCAATCTCGGAGCGACCGAGTGTGATCTTCTGATAGCATTGGGCGCCAGATTCTCGGACAGAGTCATAGGCAATGCCAAGAAGTTCTGTAAGGGCGCTAAGATCATACATTTTGACATAGATGCTGCTGAGATCAATAAGAATATCCATGCATCCGTTGCGGTAGTGGGTAATCTTAAGGATTCGCTTAAGTGTGTACTTGATAAGCTTACCCAGTGCGATCATGCTGAGTGGATGGCAAGGATAGCCGAGCTTAAGAATAAGTTCCCTCTTACATATGATAAGAGTAAGCTGACATGTCCTTACATGATAGAAGTCATAGATAAAGTAACAGAAGGCAAGGCGATCATAACTACCGATGTGGGCCAGCATCAGATGTGGGCTGCCCAGTATTATAAGTATTCAGCTCCAAGGACCTTCTTATCAAGCGGAGGACTTGGTACTATGGGATACGGCCTTGGAGCATGTATCGGTGCCAAGGTGGGCAATCCTGATAAGATAGTCATTAATATAGCGGGAGACGGATGCTTCCGCATGAATATGAATGAGTTGGCCACGGCTTCGAGATACAATATCCCCATCATTCAGGTGGTGAATAATAATCAGGTACTCGGAATGGTACGCCAATGGCAGACATTATTCTATGAGAAGAGATATTCGCAGACGGTACTTGAGGATAAGGTAGACTTCTGTGCCGTAGCAAGGGCGCTCGGATGTGAGGCAATACTTGTGACGAAGAAGGAAGAGGCGGAGCCTGCCATACGCAAGGCTATTGAAATGAATGCCCCGGTACTCATCAATGTGATGACCGGTAAGGATGATTCCGTATATCCCATGGTTCCCGCAGGTGCACCGATATCAGAGGTGTTCGACGAAGAGGATCTTAAGAAGAAGTCGTGAAGAAGATATTCAAAGTACTCCTTATCTTAATAATGCTTACGGTAATTATGCTGGGTCTGTCTTATATGGGCCTGGCATATTATTATAAGGACACATATTCCTACGGAACCTTCATTAACGGCATATATGCCACCGGCAAGACTCCTGAGGATGTCAACAGAGAGCTTATAGAGGGAGAGGATTTTGACACTCTGTATATAGGCATTGAGGATAAGCTGTATGATGTGAAGGCACAGGATATAGACTACAGCATCGATTATCTGGAACCGCTTAAGCAGTATAAGCGTATGCAGAACCCGTATCTGTGGATCACCAATATACTTAACGGAACGAAGAGCAGAACAGTCAGGCCGGATACGGAATATGATGCGGATAAGCTTGAGAAGCTGATGGATAAGATCGGTCCGGACAGACTTGGGGAGCCCTTTGTATGCGCTATAGAATACAGCGAGGACGGATTCATCCTTAAGGATAATAAGGCTCTGCAATATGACAGGGATAAGTGTATGGATAAGGTCACACAGGCTATAGAAGACGGTCAGCTCTATGTGATCATTGGCATGGAGTGCCGTAAGGAGGCTGATTATACTGAGGAAGAGCTTAAGCAGAAGAGTATCTATGACAAGATCAGCCGATATCATGACACATCTGTCACGATCGATCTGGAAGGTGAGGATATCACATTGACCAATGCAGAGCTTGACAGTCTGCTTGTAAGAGATAAGGAAGGGCTTCCGGCAATTGATGATATGGGTGCTCTGCTCATTACAAGAGAGTCTGTGGCTGACGGACTTAAGGATGTGATCGCTCCGTATAATACGTACAATAATCATTTTTTCAAGACGCATGACGGGCGAACGGTACATCTGACCAAGGGAACCCTGGGCAATTCCGTGAATACAACGGGTATATCGGATGAGGTGTATGATGCGCTGATAGCGGGTGAGAGGAATATCAGAGCAAACCTTAACTATACACGCAAGATGAGTGAGAAGGAACAGGAGTCAGCGGCCGGTATCGGCAATACCTACATCGAGATAAGCTTAGATGAACAGCGGATGTACTTCTATATAGACGGTGAGCTTAAGATGGATATCAATGTGGTAACAGGAACCCATGCCACAGGTCAGGATACTCCGGAGGGCGTGTATTATATCTACAATATGAAGCGCAATACTTATCTTGTGGGAGAGAACTATCGCTGCTTCGTATACACTTGGATGCCGATAGTCAGGGGAGTAGGTATACATGATGCTACATGGAGAAAGCTGTGGGAATCGGATACTTATCTTAAGAGCGGCTCCCATGGATGTATCAATACACCGCTTGAAGAGGCAAAGTATATATATGACCATGCTTATGTCGGACTGCCTGTTATAGTGTATTCATATGAGAATTCCGCTACGGAACAGACGACTTAATAACGCATTCCGCTCGTTACCGGAGCAAGCTTCACTTAAAGAAGATAAAAATATTGATTTTATGAATGAATGAGTATAAAATAGACACCGATAGCGTTTTTTGACGTATGATCCAGGAGGTAATGAAATGTCACGAGTGTATAACTTTTCTGCCGGACCGGCAGTACTGCCCGAAGAGGTGCTTAAGGAAGCAGCGGATGAGATGCTGGATTACAAGGGTTCAGGTCAGTCCGTAATGGAGATGAGCCATCGTTCCAAGGTCTATGATACGATCATCAAGGAAGCTGAGGCGGATCTCAGAAAGCTTATGAACATCCCCGATAATTATAAGGTGCTGTTCCTTCAGGGTGGTGCTTCCCAGTTCTTCGCAGAGGTTCCGATGAACATGATGAAGAATAAGAAGGCAGGCTATATCATTACAGGTCAATGGGCTAAGAAGGCTTTCCAGGAAGCCAAGATATACGGTGAGGCTGTAGAGCTTGCTTCCTCTGCGGATAAGACCTTCAGCTATATTCCGGACTGCTCGGATCTGCCCATCACCGATGACATGGATTATGTATATATCTGTGAGAA
>DGII01000102.1 GCA_002393095.1 Lachnospiraceae bacterium UBA3826
TCCGCCGGCCACAACGATGATGGATGCCTTGCTTGAGGCGGGACTGGATACCTATGGTGTGGGCAAGATATATGATATATTCGCAGGCAAGAGCGTGGCTCATACAGTGCGTACCGAGAATAATGCGGACGGAATGAATAAGACGCTGGAGTTCCAGAAGGAAGACTTTAATGGTCTGTGTTTCGTCAATCTTGTGGATACGGATATGATATACGGACACAGAAGAGATATAGATGGCTATGCCAATGCGGTAAGTGAGGTGGATGCAGCGCTTAAGACCTTCACGGAGCGCATGAGGGAGAATGATATCCTTATGATCACTGCGGATCACGGATGCGACCCCGGATACAGCGGAACCGACCATACGAGAGAGATGGTACCGCTTCTTGTATATGGCAGGCATATCAAGTCGGGAGTGAATCTTGGAACCAGAGCATCCTATGCGGATGTGGCGGCAACCATACTTGATATATTCGGGATAGATAAGGTGACGGAGGGCGTTAGCTTCTGGGATGAGATACATCCATAAGAGTATATCGGAGGGTATGAACATGTATTACGGGGAACTGATCGAGAAGGCTAAGGAAGCAAGACTAAGGGCGTATGCTCCGTACTCGGAATTCACGGTAGGGGCGGCTCTCTTATGCAGAAACGGAAGGATATACACGGGCTGCAACATCGAGAATGCTTCATACGGAGCGACCATATGTGCCGAGAGGACAGCCATATTCAAGGCAGTGAGCGAAGGCGAGGGAGATTTCGAGGCCATAGCCATAGTGGGAGCAGCAGCCGGAGAACCGATAGAGTTCTGTCCACCCTGTGGGATGTGCCGGCAGGTCATGACTGAGTTCTGCGACATGGACAGATTCAAGATAGTATTAAGTAACGGCAGTGAGGAACGCATATATGCCCTTAAGGACATGATGCCGTATTCCTTCGATAACCTGAGGTGAGATAAAAGACTATGAGAATGTATGATCTGATAATGAAGAAGAGAGACGGGAATGCTCTTACCGATGCGGAGATAGAGTATATCGTGAAGGGCTTTGTAAGCGGTGAAGTGCCTGACTATCAGATGAGCGCCTTTCTGATGGCTGTATTCTATAAGGGAATGAACGATAGGGAGATACTGACTCTGACTAAGGTTATGGCAGAGTCCGGCGATATGGTGGATCTCTCGTCAATAGACGGTGTCAAGGCCGATAAGCACTCCACGGGAGGAGTGGGGGATAAGACCTCACTCATTGTGGCGCCCATAGTGGCTGCTAACGGAGTAAAGGTAGCCAAGATGAGCGGCAGGGGCTTAGGTCATACCGGAGGCACGGTGGATAAGCTTGAGTCCATACCGGGCTACAGGACTGACCTTACAGAGAAGGAATTCCTGGATGTAGTGCGTAAGACGGGCATAAGTGTCATAGGACAGTCGGCGAATCTGACTCCTGCGGATAAGAAGATGTATGCACTTAGGGATGTTACGGCAACGATAGACAGTATACCTCTTATCGCTTCATCTATCATGAGTAAGAAGATCGCAGCCGGAAGTGACTGTATACTGTTGGATGTCAAGGTGGGCAGCGGTGCCTTCATGAAGAATACAGAGGATGCTCTTAAGCTTGCGGAAGTGATGGTGACGCTTGGAGAGAATGCAGGACGTAAGACCAGAGCCATGATAACGGATATGGATACGCCGTTAGGCTATGCCATAGGCAACAGCTTAGAGGTAATAGAGTCGGTGAATACGCTTAAGGGTAAGGGACCTGAGGATCTTACACATGAGTGTATCGAGTTATCTGCTAATCTGATGGTACTTGGGGGCCTCGGTAACGAGGATGAATGCAAGAGGCTTGCAAGGAAGGCAATAGATGACGGATCGGCTCTAAAACGTCTGATCAGCATGGTCGAGGCACAGGGCGGCGATTCATCTGTAATAAAGGATACGGAGAATTTTGCCAAGGCTGCGTTCACATATGATGTAATAAGCCCTTCGGATGGATATGTGACATCCATGGATGCGGCAGGCTGCGGTATAGCATCTTCTATGCTCGGCGCAGGCAGAGAAACCCTGGACAGCAGGATAGATCATACGGCAGGGATGATCCTTAGGAAAAAGACAGGCGACAGGGTTGCGGCAGGAGATGTGCTTACTACCCTCTATGCGAACGATGAGAGTCTTTTTAAGGCGGCCGCGGACAGATATATGGAAGCTGTCAGTATCGGAAAAGAGCGTAAGGAGCGTAATCCGCTCTTATATGCTCTTGTGTCTAAGGATAAGGTCATCAGATATGATAAGTAGCGGACAGCTATGCCACATAAAGGATACAGTTAAGGATAAGGAAGGAAGTAAAGGATGAAGAACAGGGAGATAGCACATTATATAGACCATACGCTGCTTAAGCCGGTGGCTACATGGGAACAGATAGACGAACTGTGCAAGGAGGCTGTAGAGTATGAGACTGCCTCGGTGTGCATACCGCCTAATTATGTCGCCAGAGTTAAGGACATGTATGGGAATAAGCTTACGGTTGCCACAGTCATAGGATTCCCTCTCGGATATGAGGCAACGGAGATTAAGCAGGCAGAATGTGAGAAGGCACTAAAGGACGGTGCGGATGAGATAGATATGGTCATAGATATAACCGCTGTTAAGAACGGAGATTATGCCGCAGTCACGAAGGAGATATGCAGCATGAAGAAGATATGCGGCGATCATATCCTGAAGGTAATAGTGGAGACATGCTACTTGACGGAGAAAGAGAAGATAGCTATGTGCGAGGCCGTGACAGAAGCGGGAGCCGATTATATCAAGACCTCGACAGGCTTCGGGCCGGCAGGTGCCACCATAGAGGATGTGAAGCTTTTTAAGGAGCATATCGGCCCCGGTGTAAGGATCAAGGCAGCAGGCGGTATCAGAACCAAGGAAGAAATGGAAGCATATATTGAAGCCGGATGTGACAGGATAGGATGCAGCAGTACGAAAGTATTGTTTTGACGGGTGAGATGTGTTATATTGAAAGTGTATGGGATAGTGTTGTGCGGGGCAGATCATATATCCGATCATGCCGCACGGAATGGAGGTTGCCATGGCACTGGATATCAATGTGAACAATAATATCAATATCAATACTAATGTGAATGCAGGTTCTGTTGCGACAGAGCCTAAGAAGGGCGTGACGGATGCCGTATCCGATGCTGCCAAGAAGGCCATAGAGGCTATGGGTGATGTGACTGCCAAGCCTGCGGCTGAGAAGCCTTCCGTTACGGAGACTGAGGCTGAGGAGTCAGCCATAAGTGCAGTGTCCGAGCAGGGAGACAGACTGAATGTGACGGCAGAGGGCGCCGATTCCGCAAGGGTAGGCGGAACGGTTCTTGAGAACAGCGAGGACGGTATAGTAGCCAGACAGAATCAGATAAGCATCGAAGCCAATGAGGATGCTATGGAGTCCATGCGTGCCCAGATACAGGAGACGAGGGACAATCAGGCAAGGGCTATGGAGCAGATGCGTGAGACAGCGGAGGCCAATGCCGAGAGAGCGGCAGAGCGTAATGCTCTCCGTGATGCGGACAATGAGGATGCAAGTGCGCGTAAGGAGCTGCTCATAGAAGAAGCCGAGCAGAATGGTAATTCCGTAGTGGAGACTGCCAAGGAGCATGTTGATAATCTGACGGGACTTACAGAGAATCAGGTCGAACAGCTCTACAGAGACGGAAGAATAAGCCGTTATGAGTACCAGCAGAACATGGAGGCAAGAGAGGCCAGTGCAGAGCAGGCAAGGGAATCGGGAGATACCAATGCAAGGATTACTCAGGAGACTCTGGCACAGGAGGCTGTAGTCGCTGCAAGTGAAGCGCTTGTTACGGCAGTGGATAACGGCAATACGGATGTGGTTCAGGCGGCACTTGGAATCGAGCAGCCTGAGGGTGCAAGGGTACAGGCTGTCATAAGCTGATCCGGGGCGGACAGGCTTAGAAGACAATATTATGGTGATATGGCGATCAGCGCAGGGTAGGCGAAGGCTTACGGCGGTGATCGCTTTTTATATACATATGTAGTTTTAAAAACCACATATGGTAGTTATTTTTACAATTTTGTTTACAAGACAGGAGAATGATAGTATAATATCCAAGTATTGTTACATAAGACATATGATAATGGAAGAAAGGATATAAAAGGAGAACAGAATGTTTAAGATCATAACCGATAACGGCGCAGACCTTCCCGTAAGCTTTATGCAGGAGAAAAACATAGACTGCATGTACTTAAGCACGATACTTGACGGTGAAGTGATCAATGGTAAGGATAAGCAGCTTCCGGCTGAAGAATTTTATAAGATGTTAAGCGAGGGGGCTAAGCCTTCCACATCACAGATCAATCCGGCAGATGCCAAGGAGTACTTCGAGGCGCATATCAATGATGCGGATGAATTCCTGTATGTGGGTCTGTCAAGCGGACTATCCGGAACTGTCGGCAGTGTACAGATAGGCGCTGACGAGATCATGGAGAAGTATCCGGATAAGAAGATTGAGGTAGTAGACAGCTTAAGCGGTTCTATGGGAGAGGGACTCTTAGTATGGTATGCCGCTAAGCTTCGTGATGAGGGTAAGAGCTTTGAAGAGACGGCAAAATGGTGTCATGAGAATGCTAAAAACTGCCTCTTAGCCATAACGGTTGATAATCTCTTCGATCTGTGGAGAGGCGGAAGAGTATCAAAAAGCAGCGCCGTACTTGGAACACTTGCATCCGTTAAGCCCTTTATAATAGTGGATGATAACGGTTCGCTTGAAGTGACCAAGAAGATAAGAGGACGTAAGAAGGCGCTTCAATATCTGACTGAATACATGCAGGAGCATGAAGGCTCACGCAAGGCGGAGAATATGGATAATATGATCATGGTGTGCCATGGTAATGTGCCTGAGGATGCAGCGTATGTTGAAGGGCTGCTTAAGGATATGGGATATAAGAATGTAATGGTCGGTAATGCAGGCCCCATGATCGGTACACACACAGGCGCAAGTCTTGTGATCATCGGATTCCTCGGAGACTTCAGAAAATAAGTCAGATTCGGTCAAATCACATGATATGGCTCTAAATTAAGTTAAAGGGAGTTGTCAGGACAAGATTAGGCTTGACAATTCCCTTAAATATGTGTAACATAAGTTCGTTGCATAGATGTGCGTGTAGCTCAGCTGGATAG
>DGII01000001.1 GCA_002393095.1 Lachnospiraceae bacterium UBA3826
AGGAGTGTCAGAATTGACACTACCCCGGACATATCGGAGGCAATAGTGTGAAAAATATGTTCAATATCATATTTTTCACACAGCGATTTGTGCCGAGCCCAAATCGCCTTATGGCATCGCCGAATCTGATATTCGGCTCGCCGCCTCGCACAGAGTGCTCGGCATGGTGGATTAATATGGATACTGTGGTTAAGATTATAGTAATAGCTATCGTTGTCATAGGGATCATCTGTGGTATTTGGTTTGAATACAGGCCGGATGATAAGTCTGACAAGAAAGGATGAATAATATGAAGATACTTGCAGCGATATTTATAGCAGCAGTTTTAGGCGTACCCGTTCTTATGGGATTGTTTCTTAAGAAGTAGGGAAATATGAAGTAATCAACTCAGGGCATGGACCAAAAGGTTCATGCCCCTGTTGTTTTAATCTTTATGTGATAACTGATTCAAGCGGTATACTCTTGCAATAAATGATGCAAACGACTTTGCAGTAAAAACATTACGGTGAATCAAATAGTGCTATAGCCATATGATAGCTATTGTCTCTTTCAGCTTCTGTTTTTTTAGTCGGTATATACGACATTGTAAGAAATTTATCATTAAAAGGACAATCTTCAATATACCAACCAACCCTTGCATAATAATTTTTAATTTGGGCTACAGTTCCCTCTATACCGCCACAATAATCAGCAACAAATGTTGCATAGTCTATATCGGCAGCGGAATAATCATAGTTCTTATTGAATGCACCGTTTTCATCAAAAAGAGAAGCCAAATTATCGTTCCAAGTAATAGTGGAATGTTGTTTGACATTTTCAGAAAAATAGTCATCTAGCGCGTCTTGTTCGCCACCAAATGATATCGTGGGTTGATCGAATTTACTTAAAGTAACTATTAATTCTATATTATCTTTTATGTTATTGTAGTAGAAACTATTAAATGTATTTTCCCCGCGAAAAGAATCGGGCTTGCCATAGAGTTCGACAAATTTATCTGTGTCATCATATGCTATATCAAATACGCGTCTGTCGATAATATCCATATTATCTATTGCAGTATACAGTTGAGGATTCAGATTTGATTCGCTATCCTGGGCAGATGTATCGACATTTGAGTCCTCTTCGCCCCATACTTGCTCAGCAAATTCTTCCGCTTCTTCCTTATCTATGCCAAGATTTTCTTCATAAGCCTTGGCAGCCGTTTCTTTCATTGCTTCGGAGGATGAACCGACAGGGATATCCGGTTCCTCTTTAGCTTTTCCGCAGGCAATACATGTAATCAAAAGAGTTGATAACATAATGATAGATACTGATTTTTTGATTGTTTTCATACTTTATTCCTTTCGTCAGTTAGTATTGTGTTCAGGTTCATTATTTGAACCGTAATCACCGATTGCTTCAAGATTGAAAAAGTGCTTGTCTTTGTCTATATAGCAGAACGGATATTCGCATTTGTTATCGGGATACTTAGGATTCTGTGATAATCCCTTTACATATTCGGTATAGTTTAGTAGTCTTCTGCTATTCCTCAGGTTGTCAATATCGTATCTAAAGAACTCTTGCTCTTTCTTCTTCAGAAAACCATGCTTAATGAGATACATCAGATAATTAACAAAGTACAGATATCTGTCAAGCGACAGGAAAAAATTATTTGATTTGAGCACATCTTCTATTTTAATATTTCCTTCTTTCAGCCTAGTCCACTCTTCTGTAAAGCCATACATATCGGCAATTTCCATTTCAGAGAGCTCAGATTCTTCGCCTTCATAGTCGAACAATACAGTCCATTTCGAGATCTCGTCATCTCTGTAGAAGGTGTTAAGCAATTCATTGATCAGTCGGGCTCTGTTAATCTGCACATTTTTATGCCATTGATATAATGCGAATCCTCCGCCTGCGAAGGTAGCTATAAGAGTCAACAATTTAAAGATGATATCTATACCAACGGATATGACCTTAATGTCTGATGAAAATAACGAATCTATAATGGCAGTTGTAAACATTCTATGATCACCTCATAAAAATACAGTGTGCAGTTTACATGTGACTGACTGATAGAGTTCGATTGCTTTTATAAAAAATTAAACAACCGAATTTCCTGACAATTTTAACACGGGGGGGGATTTGTCAAACAAATTCAGAGCTACAATTCAAAGAACAACCCCAATGTTAAATAAGGTATATCATGAGTTTTATCCCATTATACCCATATCCGGCTTAGTCGGAAATGGAATAAAAGATGTGGTTGTATTAGTGGAGGATGAAAAGGCCGGATATCATTTTTTTCAAAATCGCTTGTTGTAGATGGAGTCGAACATACATATGATGAGACATACCGGTGTAAATATTGTGGATATGAGTTCTCAAGAACTAAAAGAAAGATTGAGGATAATCTGCGATAGTTTTTTGTGAAATTGTGTTTTCAGAGATGGACGCTATCCTACCATCTGTTCTTTTCTACATCGCCTCTCAGATACAGGTTGCCTTTGATATCCTTCTTGATAGGGGTAAGTTTATCCTGATTTATCAAATAGGAGATATTCTGTCTTGAGCATTCCAGGACATCGCAGGCATCTGTCGTATCAAGAACATTATCTGTCATGAAGGTTATGAAATCTCTCCGTGTAAGGCAGATAGATGTTCCCAGTGTATATAGGAGTGATGCCGGGATGTCAATCGAGTCATTAAAGGTCGCATAATAGCCTCCTGATCCTACACGACATGATCTGTATAGTGCCTCGTTGACAAGGACTTTATTGATATCACTGCGTGAAAATGACAGACGGACCTCGTATTCTGACAGGTCTGTCAATTTGATCATTTTAATGCTATCATCTTCAAAAAAACACAATAATCTATGACCGTCCAATGCAGCACATTCTGTGAGATTATGTCCGGCTCTGTCTGTAACATAGTTGGGCAGGTCGTCTATCCTCTTTATTGATATTTCATCCTGCGCACACCTTCCTTCGGCAATATCAAGCAGCTTCATCTCATCGTATTCGCGTAGCCTGTTGTGTGTCAGGATAGAAGAGATATTCTGTCTGGTAGGCGGGATGATCCGTTCACGCACCCACATAAGAGCCGCCGTTCTTGGTATGGTGAGTATCCCACTTTTCACATATCCGGTAAAAAGCATAGGGGCAGTCCATTTATCAAGTCCGTCACACAGCTCTATGATGAATGTTTTGGTTCCGCCGTAATATAGGAGTGTACCGACAGAACGCCCGATACCCGCATCATATATATCATAAGCTCTCATAATACTCATACCTCTTATATATCATCTCCCATATACGATTGGTAAATATCGGAGATAATACATCCTCAAGTCCCTCGAAGATACGCGCCTTATCATCAGATGTGAGGCTGCCGCTGAATACTGAGCTCTTATTCTGTATCAGTTCAAGGTTGTTTAAGCAGGATGAGGAGCCGATGTAATTCTGACATCGCTTATCCTCGATTATGTCAAAAGAAGCCGCCTCTTCATCCGTATAACAGGTGCACAGAAGTGACAGACCGTGGTCGAATAATGGAGCTAAGCGGACTGTATGTGCGCGAGGGTCACGAAGTACTTCAATATTGGCTCCATGCCTGTCTCTATTAAGTATCAGATAATCAACCGCTATCATTTGGTCAATGTATTTACACCATCCATTTCTGATACAAAAATCGTATGGCATCTCATTGGGCAGTGAATTAATGCGGCAATAGTCATCCAGAGCAGTCTTGGCTTCGCCACGCTTTTTATAGTCCTCGGATGCGCACAGATAAGTGTTATATATCTTACCTTCGACCTCTATATCAGCATTGATCAGTTCATAGTGCAGATGATCAACACCCAGAATTGTGAGAAGTCTGTCAACGATCAGTTCATTGATACACTCATGACCGATCACTCCGACAGAAGGGTCGAAATTAGAAAGCTTATAGTATATCTTCCTGCCCTGTATCGTTGATTCGGATTTGAGGAAGTTGCCGGCTGTGCCGCTTGAACCTCTTATGTGTGACCAACGAAGATAGGTCAGATTCTGTTTTTCATTGATTATTCCCGTGTTCATAAATATTAATTCTCGTACCATTGTCTCTCGTAAAGAGTTAACCGAATATATTTTTGTCTCACGCACTTGACGCACGTCAAATATCCACATACATATACTACCATATAACTTGACGCACGTCAAATATTGTAATTCCATTGCATGTATACTGCATGCTTCAACCCGTGCCCTTGTTTTCGAATTAAGAATATTGTATACTCTAATCGTTGCAGTTTTGTTATTAAGCAGGCATCCGGCGCCTGCATTGTATATATGAAAGGATAATATCATGGCTAAGCTAACACAATCAAGGACACATAACTGCGGAGAGCTTCGCATGGAGAATGTGGGAGAGGAAGTCACACTTGCAGGCTTCTATGACAACATGCGTAAAGTAAGTAAGAACTTGGGATTCCTGATACTCAGGGATTTCTACGGTACGACTCAATTGGTTATAGAGACTGAAGAGATGATGGAGAAGCTAAGCGGAGTCAATAACGAGTCCACTCTTTCCGTTACCGGTATAGTAAGAGAGAGATCCAACAAGAATCCGGGACTTCCCACGGGTGATATAGAAGTTGTTCCCACAGATATACAGGTTCTTGGAAAATGCATATATAATGAGCTTCCCTTTGAGATCAACAGATCCAAGGAGGCTGATGAGGCTACAAGGCTTAAGTACAGATACTTGGATCTTCGTAATCCCGCTGTTAAAGACAGGATCGTTCTAAGGAGTAAGATCGTCTCAGAACTCAGACAGGCGATGACCGCACATGATTTCCTTGAGATAACTACTCCTATACTTACATGCTCTTCGCCGGAGGGCGCAAGAGATTATCTCGTTCCTTCCCGTAATCATCCCGGCAAGTTCTATGCGCTGCCACAGGCTCCACAGCAATTTAAGCAGCTCCTTATGACTTCCGGTTTCGACAGATACTTCCAGGTGGCACCCTGTTTCAGAGATGAGGATGCCAGAGCAGACAGAAGCCCAGGAGAGTTCTACCAGCTTGACATGGAGATGGCGTTCGCTACGCAGGAGGATGTATTCGCAGTTATAGAAGATGTGTTGCCTCCCGTTTTTGCCAAGTACGGAACATATAAGACGGCGAGTGCCGCACCCTTTAAGCGTATATCGTTCACAGATGCGATGGAGACCTATGGCTCGGACAAGCCGGATCTTAGGATTGACTTAACGCTTAAGGGTGTTACGTCACTTATGGGCGGGTGCGGCTTCGGTCCCTTCGATGACGGCAATACAATAGAAGCTATCGTTGTAACGGACTTCAATGCATCACGCAAGGTTGTAGATAAGATATGTGCGGATGTAGAGGTAGCAACGGCCAATAAAGCATATTGGTTTAAGCTTGATGAGAACGGCGAGCTTGTCGGCGGAATATCCAAATTCTTACAGGAGCGTAAGGATGCGGTTATCTCCGAGCTTGGTCTCAAGGCAGGTGACTTCGTCGGACTTACGGCCGGTAAGAAGCAGGATGCTCTTAAGACAGCCGGAGTACTCCGTAAGCTCCTTGGAGCGAATGCGGAAGGGCATATGGATAAGGAGCGTTATGAGTTCTGCTGGATAGTTGATTTCCCCATGTATGAGATAGGGGAGGAAAGCGGTGAGCTGGAATTCTGTCATAACCCCTTCTCAATGCCTCAGGGCGGCATGGATGCGCTTAAGAATAAGGAGCCTCTTGATATACTTGCATATCAGTACGACCTCGTGGTCAATGGTGTAGAGCTTTCGAGCGGTGCCGTGCGTAATCACGATCCTGAGATAATGGTTGAAGCTTTCAAGCTGGTCGGTCTGGGAGAAGAAGACGTTAAGTCCAAGTTCCCTGCCATGTATAACGCATTCTGCTACGGTGCACCGCCACATGCGGGTATCGCTCCCGGAGTTGACCGTATGGTCATGCTCATCGCAGGAGAAGACAGCATACGAGAGATCATACCCTTCCCTATGAACAAGACAGCGCAGGATGTTATGATGGGAGCACCTGCAGAGGTAGATCCCAAGCAGCTTGCAGAGGTACATATCAAGATAGATATGCCGAAGAACGAGGATTAGTTTACATAACATATCCGATAATACGTAAAGAGTATATAGGTTATGAAGAAAGAAGAATCAGGTGCACTGCAAGGAATTGCAGTGCTCCTTATGATATTTCACCATTGTTTTCTGTATTCATATATGTTCTTGGATGGATTCCTGCGCAGTCCGGAATTCACCACGCATTTTGCAAGAAGCACAAGGATCGCTATAGCCATCTGTGCTTTCGTTAGCGGATACGGCATCTATCACGTATTAAGGAAAAAGAACGGATACAGGGAAGAATATAAGGATATGTGCGTAAGGATAGCAAAGCTGTATGGTAAATACTGGATTGCTGTTCTTATAACTATACTTGTTGACGGACTTATATTCGGCTCGGTCATATCATTAAAAGAGCTTCCCGGTAATCTGACAGGATTTAATCCCACATACAACACTACATGGTGGTATATAAGAGAGTATATGTTCATGCTCCTTATTGCACCTTTTATAAAATCCGTGCTGCAAGGGAACAGAAAAAGGCGGACAACTGCCATTATCCTGATCGTATCGCTTGCAGCGATCATGGGCGTACTGTTGCTCTTGCCTGTAGGTAATTGGATAATCCGCTTTTTGCGTGAATATGTACAGGTTATTCTCCTTATCATATTTTTCGAAGGATATCTTGCCGCCTTTATTCAGGACAGGCTTAAAGGGAGGGTGGATGTTCACTTCCATAAGACATCGTTCATGCTAACCGTGGGGATACTCACAGCCTCTCTTTCTTATATTCTGCGATACATGGTCTCCTTTGACGGAGGCGATTCCAAGCCGGATATCATCATAGCTCCCATATTCATTCTTGGAGCAGTGCTTATCTTCAGAGCGGTTACTCCCTTAAGGAAGGTTTTCGCCTTCCTCGGAAGCAATCTTCTGTATATGTGGTTCATACATGGTCTTATATGGAAGGAAGCTTTCGTATTCCTTACATCAAAGACAACTCCGGTTATATATTACACAGTGATAGTAATAGCTTCTCTTCTCATATCCGTTTGTATAAGTACGATAGAAAAAGCGATTACCGATAAAAAGAAAAGGGCATGAACCTTATGGTCCATGCCCATTTGTCATTGAATTCTTTGTAATTCACACCTTTAGATGCTTCTTATATACTGTATTACCCTTACATTACAGCCTCTACTTCAACCGTACCCTGATTAGGCTCGTAAGGGATCAAAGTACCCTCGATCTCCTTGCCGTTGACGGTCATCTTTCGTATTCCCTTCTGGCTTCCTGCGGCGTTATTGACATGTATCTTGTATATATTGCCGCGGAAGTGACGGGTGATCGTCATCTCCTTGATGGTATCGGGGATGCAGGGATCTACGATGAGACCGTCAAGGTGAGGTCTTACACCGAGTATGTGCTGTGATACGTTAGTGAATGTCCACGCTGCCGTACCTGTAAGCCAACTGTTCTTGGCCTCACCGAAGTTAGGAGCGTCCTTACCTGCGATCATCTGTGCGTAAGCGTAAGGCTCTGCACGATGGATATCAGATATTTCCTCAGTATATGCGGGACAGGTCTTCTTATATATCTCGAATGCCCTGTTGCCTCGGCCGATAACAGTCTCGGCGATTGAGATCCATGGGTTGTTGTGACAGAATATACCTGCGTTCTCCTTGTATCCGGGCGGATAAGAGCTGATCTCACCAAGCTCTAAGTGATATCTCTGATAAGGCGGCTGTAAGAGCACGATACCGTATTTGGTATCAAGTCTGTCCTTGACGCTGTCAAGTGCCTTCTTAGCAAGACCTTCTTCTACGCCGATTCCCGCCATTACACACATGCCCTGAGGCTCAATGAAGATCTGACCCTCTTCACATACCTTAGAGCCAACGGGATTGGAATTGGCATCATAGGCTCTTACGAACCATTCGCCATCCCAGCCTGCTGTGGTAACAGCCTTATACATCTCGGCAACCTTGGCTCTTACTTCCTTGGCTTCATCATTAAGACCTATATGCTCACACAGATCAGCATATTCGTTACCATACTTAACATACATTCCTGCAATGAATACAGATTCAGCAACAGGTCCCTCTGAAGGTCCGGTTGTCTGGAAGCTTTCGCCGGGAGTGTCTGAGAAGCAGTTAAGATTCAGACAGTCATTCCAGTCTGCACGACCTATAAGTGTCAGCTTGTGGGGACCCTTGGCATTGTCGAAGAAGTTGAATGATCTTCTTAAGTGTTCCATAAGGGGCTTGGCCAGTTCTGCCTTATTATCGAAGGGAACCATCTCATCCAATATGCCAAAATCGCCTGTCTCTCTGATATAGGCTGATGTACCTGCGATAAGCCACAGCGGATCGTCATTGAAGCCCGAACCTATATCCATATTACCTGTCTTGGTAAGAGGCTGATACTGATGGTACGCCGAACCGTCCTCGAACTGGGTTGAAGCTATATCTATGATACGCTCTCTTGCCTTGTCCGGAATAAGGTGTACGAAGCCGAGAAGATCCTGTGAAGAATCTCTGAAGCCCATTCCTCTGCCCATTCCTGATTCATAATATGAAGCGGAGCGTGACATATTGAAGGTTACCATACACTGATACTGGTTCCAGAT
>DGII01000168.1 GCA_002393095.1 Lachnospiraceae bacterium UBA3826
GCCCGTAAGATTCAGAGATTCTTATCACAGCCATTCTTCGTTGCAGGACAGTTTACCGGTCTTGAAGGTAAGTATGTTCCGATTTCCGAGACCATCAGAGGATTCAAGGAAATTCTTGAAGGTAAGCATGACAACATTCCTGAGAGTTACTTCCTTAATGCCGGCAGCATAGATGATGTTGTGGCAAAAGCTAATAATGCCAAATAATTGGAGTAGTATATGAGTGATAATGATTTATTCGACTTAAGAGTTGTTACCCCGGAAAGAGTTTTCTATGAGGGTAAGGTTCGAATGGTTGAGTTTAACACAACGGAAGGTGAGATAGGTATATATAAGAATCACGTACCGATGACTGTAATAATCCGTCCGGGCGTACTTACGATCACAGGAGATGAAGTGAAGAAAGCAGCGCTTCATTCGGGATTTGTGGAGATATTGCAGGACAGAGTCACAATCCTTGCGGAAGTGATAGAGTGGCCGGATGAGATCGATGAAATGCGTGCTATGGCTGCTAAGGAGCGTGCAGAGAGACTTCTGTCCGAGAAAGATCCCAAGACGGATATAGCGAGGGCTGAGACGGCTTTAGCGCGTGCGATGGCACGAATCAATGTTGTAAAATAGGATTTCCTTTGTTTTATGAAGAAAACAGGTATAAGAATAAGTGTTATAATCATCACCTTTGTTATAGCACTTATTTTTTTCTCTAAATTGTATAATAAAGGCACTACAGATATGACTATAGAGATGAGTGCGCCTACATTGCCGGTGGTCTACATGGATATAGACGGCCTTCGTGTCAATGAGATGCATGGATATCTGTCGGCAATGGACTGCAGCACCTTCAGAGAGACCGTTACTCCTGTGACTGAGAACAGAAATGTATCATTTATCATAGATAAATATGATAACGGCATACTTGAGATGAATGTTGAAGTCAGGAGTGTGGACGGAGAACGTCTTATAGAAGATACCAAGATCATTCATTATGATGATTATAAGGATTATATCAGTGCCAGTCTGCAGCTTAAGGATCTTATAGAGAAGGAGAAGGAGTATAATCTTATTCTTAAGCTTAAGCTTCTGGATAACAGGGATGTCAGCTATTATACGAGGATAGTCATCAATGACGAAGCGGACAGTAAGGGCAATCTTGATTTCGTAATGGATTTCTCCAAGAAGACTCTTGATAAAGAGAATATCAAGGAACTGACAACATATATGGAGCCCTCCGCAGATGCGGACAATTCTAATCTGGGATACATTAATATCAATAACAGCATGAACCAGCTTACATGGGGCAATCTGACGGAGCTTAGGACTATAAGCGACTATGGAGCATATATCAAAGAGATCGGTGATACTATGGCTTCCATTGAGCTTGAGTATCAGTTAAGTGCCGGTACGGGAAGAGACAAAAGGGCATATAACGTCACGGAATACTACAGGATACGTAAGACGGACAAGAGGTTCTATCTGCTTTCTTTTTCAAGGAAGATGAACCGTATCTTCGTCATGGATAAGGACAGCCTTGAGGATGACAGGATCGACTTCGGTATTCAGGGAGACGAGCCTGCCATAATGGAGAGTGAAGGCGGAGAGATAGTTGCCTTTGTCAATGAAGGTAGACTCTACAGCTATAATCTGACAGACAATAAGCTGATAAGACTCTTTGCCTTTTTTGATAAGCCGGAGGATGATCTGAGGTCCAGATACAGAGGGAGTGATATTAAGATACTTACTGTTGAGGAGAACGGCAATATATCATTTCTGGTATACGGATATATGAACAGGGGTATTCATGAAGGCGAGGTCGGAATAGAGGTATATTATTATGACAGCTTGCTCAATACCGTGGAGGAAAGAGCCTTTCTGCCCTATGAGAAGTCATCCGAGATATTAAGATGTGATATGAATAAGCTCAGCTTCCTTAATGCGGGAGGAGATCTGTTCATATTCATTGACGGAGTGATATACAAGATCATTCCGGGAATGCAGGATGAGTCGATAATCGCCAAGGATGTCAATGAAGAGACCTTCTTCGTATCGGGAGCACAGCATGAGATAGTATGGCAGCAGCCCGATAAGAGCGTCAATGATATGTATACGGAGCTGTCCGTCATGAGTCTTGTAGACGGCAAGACGGATGTTGTAAGGAGTGCTCCGGGGGAGTATATTAAGCCCATCGGCTTCATGAACGAGGATCTGATATACGGCACATGCTCCAAGCAGGATATGATACGCAATAAGCTGGGTGATATAGTTTTCCCCATGAACAAGGTGCTGATCCGCTCGGAAGAGGGTGAGATCCTTAAGGAATACAGTGAGGAAGGCGTATACATAACCTCAGGTATAATAGACGGAACCCAGATTACCCTTAAGAGAGTGGAGAAGAATGGTGAGGATGGTGAATTTAAGGATGTAACGGATGATCATATCACCAGCAATCTCGAACAGAAGGTGGGTAAGAATACCCTTATATACAGCCAGAGTGAAGAATACGGCAGGACGGTCAGCCTTAAGCTTAAGAATCTTCCGGATCTTAAGTCAATGAAGCTCCTTACTCCCAAGGAAGTGCTGTATGAGGGTGGACGTGAGATAACCCTTGAAAAAGCCGGACGAAAGGACAGATTCATGGTATACGGTGACGGAGAAGTCGTGGGAATATACGATAAGCCGGCACAGGCTGTTGCAGAGGCATATGATATCAGGGGAACCGTAATGGATACATATGGCAATGAGATATACAGAAGAGGAGAGACTGTTGCAAGAAATCAGATCATGGCCATTAAGGAGAAGCAGATAACCGAGGATAAGGATTCAATGGCTATATGTCTTGATACGATGCTGCAGGTGGCCGGAGTATCGCGTAATACGGAATATATGCTTTCTGTGGGACAGAATGCATATGAGATACTTAGTAATAATATTGATGATGCCTACATATTAAACCTCACGGGCTGTCCCATGGACGTTATGCTATATTATGTCAACCAAGATATCCCCGTGCTTGTATATATGGATGATAAAACCACGATGCTGATCGTCGGATTCAACGAGCAGAACATCGTGGTCATGGACCCTGTTAAGGGCGAAATATACAAGATGGGCCGAAAGGATTCAAAGGAACTCTTCGAGAATAACGGTAACAGGTTCTTAACCTATGCCATTAAGAACAATGATTAAGCTCGCCGTTCTTATATCTTGCAACTATATTCTGGATACGTTCACTGGGGATGAGCAGATCGCTTATTGATGAGTCATGATTGAGAGTATCGATGATGTAAGCGATATATTTACTCATATCACAGCTTATATACCAGTCACGCTCCAGAAGCTCCGTCGGCTGGTAGACGAGGTTAGTGGTAAGTACCTTGGTTATCAGTCCCTTGTCACAGCACTCGTCGAAGCGCTCAAGTCCGTTGGTGAAGAGTCCGAAGGTGGAGAATACGAATATCCTTGCCGCATTCCTCTTCTTAAGCTCTGTAGCAACCTCTATCATACTGTCGCCGGAAGAAATCATATCATCAATGATGATTATGTCCTTGCCCTCCACGCTGGAGCCTAAGAACTCATGGGCAATTATCGGATTCCGTCCTCCAACGACTCTGGTATAGTCTCTTCTCTTATAGAACATTCCCATATCAAGCCCAAGCACATTGGCGATATATATGGCTCTGCTCATACCACCCTCATCAGGGCTGACAATCATCATATGGTCGGAATCCAGCACAAGATCGCTGACATTATTAAGTAAGCCTTTAATAAATTGATACGCAGGCTGTATAGTCTCGAATCCGTGCAGAGGTATGGCGTTCTGTACTCTGGGATCGTGTGCATCGAAGGTGATGATATTGTCAACACCCATCTTGATAAGCTCCTGTAAGGCAAGAGCGCAGTCAAGAGATTCTCTTGCTGTTCTTTTATGCTGACGGCTTTCGTACAGGAAAGGCATGATCACGGTTATACGTCTTGCTTTTCCGCCCACAGCCGCTATGATTCGCTTAAGATCCTGATAGTGATCATCAGGTGACATGTGGTTGACATAACCTCCCATAGAATATGTGAGTGAGTAGTTACATACATCAACCATTATATAAAGGTCTGTTCCCCTGACAGATTCCAGTATCTCTCCCTTGGCTTCTCCGGAGCCGAATCTGGGTACCTTTGTCGCCAGTATATAGGAATCTCGCTGATAACCTGAGAATGCTATACTGTTCTTGTGCTCATTCTCCCGCTCGGTCCTCCATTTAACAAGGTAGGAATCGACTTTCTGGCCTAAGTCTGTGCAACTGTTTAATGGAATGATCCTGAGCGAACCGACGGGTATGGACTCAAGATTCCTTTTCTCCTCACGTTTTTCGTTGCCGGAATAGTTCATTGAAAACAGATCCTCGCTTTCTTTTGCTGTTGTTATGATCTTAGAGATAGTGTCTAATCTGCGAATTTGTGTGCGATCCTTATATCGGGACCGGACAGCCTGCAGAAAGTAAAATCACCCGTAAGCCTCGAAAAGATCCTGTCCGTATAGCGTTCCTGAATCTCCTCAAGGGAGAGATTGGTCGATATTATAACAGAACGCCTTCTGAGCGATCTCTCATTAAGCAATGAGAAAAGGGCGGCAATCGTGAAATTATTGGTGATCTCGGTTCCGAGATCGTCAATTATAAGCAGCTCACTGTCATATATCAGCTCATCGCCAAGCTTAACGGACGTATCCCTGTCTGATCTGCCGTAGCCTTTGTCAAAGGTTGCCTTGGCCAGCTCATCTATCAGGGATGAAGAACTGAAATATATAACCGAGTGACCCTTATCAAGTAATTCCTTTGCCACACAGGAAGATAGCATAGACTTACCGGTTCCTACTGTACCATATAAAAGAAGATTTTGGTAGTCCGAATTAAAATTCTTTACAAAAGCCATCGCCTTCTGAACGGACTCTCTAAAGCGTGTCAGATCCTCGCCTGAGTAGTATCGCTCGCTCATCATATCAAAGGAAATATTATTCAGGGATGCCCTGATATTGGACTGGTCGTACAGAAGAGAGATCTCTTTGGCGACAAAGCAGTGACACTTCTTACTGCCTATAAAGCCTGTATCCCTGCAGTCGGGACACTTATACGGAATCTTAAGATAATCCTTATCAAGACCGGCTGATGTAAGGAGCGCCTCCTTCTTGTGTGTAAGGGACAAGATGTGGGATGACAGCTCGCTTACGGCACTCTTATCTCCGCGCAACGCTCTTTTGGTATGCTCAAGTCCAAGCATTGCGATCTCATCCGACAGCTCCTTGAATCCGGGAACGGATTCGTTGACATAGCGGATGCGTCTTTCGAGCTCCTTTTCGGCATCGAGCCTGTCATCATCGTATTGCCGGCGTATTCTTTCGTATTGAATATTGGTCAGTGACATATGTATCTCCGGATCAATTAGACAGAAGCTTCTGCTCTAATACGTTAAAATCATAATCGTTCTGCTCGAACTGGTGGAACATGGTAGATGTCTGCTTCTTACGAACGCTTCTCTTGGTGCGTTCGCCACCTGAGCGTTCCGCCGTGTTGTCAAAAGAAGAGGTGTATTCACGAGCTTTCCCGACGGTATCGATACCGCGCTCGGCCCAGTCAACGGCCACCTTATCCATATATGCAAAGCTCTTCTTGCCTCTTGATACACAGAACTGAAGGAGATAATCAATAAGCTCCTCCGAGAACTTAAGCTCATCGCAATAAAAAAGGATAGATCTGATATCATTGGCATTCAGAGTCTTCTTAAGATACTGCTCGGCAATGAATATAAGCTGAGGTGTGTCCTTACGGTTCTTAAATGACTTAAGGTCATCAAGAGAATAATCGGGGCGCGTATAAGACGGGTCAGGCGCAACCGGAGCGGCTAACGCTTCTCTGCTTACCACGGTGATCGCCGGATTGACATGATTATGCTCAAGGCGCGTGCTTACGGGCTCAAAAAGCCTTATACCGACGATTCCCCCGTTACTGTCATAATCCAGGGAGAGAATTCCCTTTTTCTCCCAATATCTTAATGCACGGCATACATCCTTCTCCGTATGATTGAACTTATCTGCGATATCGCTGATATTAGTCTGCCTCCCCGCAACTATCATACGTATCAGATACAGATACACCTTGATTTGGCAGTCGTTGGCATCTGCCAGAAAATCATCAATGAAAAGGTTGGAGACCGTGATACTGCCCGGATCACAGTCCCTGTAAAGTGTTAATTCACACATAACTACTCCCACAAAAGTTTTTTAGACAAGGGCAATTATATCACAGCAATACACAAAATAAAATAGAGGTACCTGCCACAAACCCTTATAAAACGGGCGTTTCTTAAGGCTGTGGATAATGTGGAGAATGTGGATATTAATCATGGGGCCACATCAGCAGGCGTAAAATGTCGGTTCAGGCGGTAAAAAATATCCACAAAAATTTGTATCACAGAAGATACTAAAATTTGTGGATAAGGTGGATAACTATATACCAAGCAGACTTTCGCCGACTTTAACTATATCTCCGGCACCCATAGTTATCAACAGGTCTCCCGAAGAACATTTTTCCAGACAGAAATTCTCAATTTCATCAAAGCTGGGGAAATAATAACACTCGCTACCCAACTCTAAGAGCTTGGCCTGCAGGTCTTTAGAGGAGATACCGATGGTATTCTTCTCTCTGGCTGCATAAATGTCGGCAAGTATAATAACATCTGCTATCGATAAACTTTTGGCGAAATCATCAAGGAAAGCCTTGGTCCTTGTGTATGTATGTGGCTGGAATACCACATACAGCTTGTTGTGCTTAAAATTGATGGCACTGTTAAGCGTAGAGGCGATCTCGGTAGGATGATGCGCATAATCGTCAATGATAGTGACCCCCCCAACGGTTCCCTTATATTCGAAGCGCCTGTCTGTTCCGTGAAAATCACCGATAAGCTGTATGGCTTTGCTTAACGGGACATCACACAGAGCCGCACAGCAAAGTGCCGCCATGGAATTGGCTACATTATGTCTGCCGGGAACTGCGAGAGTCACCTTATATGTACCATCGGGGCAGTGCAGCGTATAGGTTGCATTGCTGTGCTCGTCATAGCTGATGTCAGTAGCATGGTATGTGCAACTGTCGTTGAAGCCGAAAGTGTATATCTCACATGGCAGCTCTCCGGTTATCTCCGTAAGGTTCTCTATCTCGCCATTGATCACAAGGGCACCGTCCATGGGAAGGAGCGATGCGAATCTTAAGAAGGAGTGGCGGATATCATCGATGTCTTTGAAGAAGTCCATGTGATCCTCTTCTATATTGAGGATAAGTGCGATACGGGGGAAAAAGCTTAGGAAGCTGTTGGTATATTCACAGGCCTCTGTTACGAAGTACTTGGAATGACCTATCCTTATATTGCCGCCTATACTCTTAAGCATGCCTCCCACAGACAGAGTAGGGTCCAAGTCACATCCCATGAGTATCTCGGATATCATGGAGGTTGTGGTGGTTTTGCCATGTGTACCGCTTATGGCTATGGGAAGGTCGAAATTCTTCATGATCTCTCCGAGAAGCTCGGCTCTTGAAAGGCTTGGTATTCCCAGCCTTGTCATCTCTATCCACTCAGGATTGTCCTTATGTATGGCAGCCGTATATACATACAGATCTATATCGGGCGTGATGTTGGTCGTCCGCTGTCCGATATATACCTTGATGCCCTGACTCTCAAGAGAAGCAGTCAGTGTCGAAGCCTTCATATCCGAGCCTGACACCTTAAAGCCCCTGCTGTGGAGTATCTCGGCAAGTCCGCTCATGCTGATGCCGCCTATGCCGCAGAAAAATACATGTATTGGCCTGTTAAAATCAATCTGATACATAATAATCTCCAATCCGCCCTTCCGGCAAAGTAATTTTAGCGCAATTCGCCGTAAAAAACAATTGTATACATCATTTACGGAGAATGTTTCCGAGTTATGTAAAATTGAACAAAAATATATTGATTTTTTTTTAATTTTTGTAAAAATTATTCACAATTTAGGACTAATGTGCTATAATTTCAATACATTTACTTCAAATATTATTATGGAGGAAGGACATGATCAAGAAAGAGATGATTGCCATGCTTCTCGCAGGAGGTCAGGGAAGCAGATTGGGAGTGCTGACATCTAAGGTGGCTAAGCCGGCAGTTTCATTCGGAGGCAAATACAGGATAATTGACTTTCCGCTGAGTAACTGTATCAATTCAGGCGTAGATACGGTGGGTGTGCTGACGCAGTATCAGCCCTTAAGACTGAATACCCATATAGGTATCGGTATTCCGTGGGATCTGGACCGTAATATAGGTGGAGTCACAGTGCTTCCGCCTTATGAGAAGATAGGCAATACCGATTGGTATACCGGTACGGCCAATGCCATATATCAGAACATTGATTATATGGACAGCTTCAATCCTGAGTACATCCTTATTCTTTCCGGTGACCATATCTATAAGATGGATTATGAGGTCATGTTGGACTTCCATAAGCAGAATAAGGCAGACTGTACCATAGCCGTTATGCCTGTTCCGATGGAGGAAGCCAAGCGCTTCGGTATCATGATAACGGATGAGAACAGACGTATAACCGATTTCGAGGAGAAGCCTGAGAATCCGAGGAGCAATCTCGCATCCATGGGTATATATATCTTCAATTGGAGCACGCTAAGAGAGGCTTTGGTTGAGAAGGCGCAGGTTCCCAACCTTGATTTCGGCAAGCACATCATTCCCTATTGCCACGAGAAGGGATCTCCGATGTATGCATATGAATTCAACGGATACTGGAAGGATGTGGGTACACTCAATTCCTACTGGGAAGCCAATATGGAGCTTATCGATATCGTTCCGGAGTTCAATCTCTATGAGGAGTACTGGAAGATATACACCAAGAGTGAGGCTCTTCCGCCTCAGTATTATGCACCGGGAAGTGTCATAGACAAGAGTATCGTCGGA
This sequence comes from Lachnospiraceae bacterium UBA3826, assembly GCA_002393095.1. Taxonomy (GTDB): domain Bacteria; phylum Bacillota; class Clostridia; order Lachnospirales; family Lachnospiraceae; genus Colinaster. The sequence continues at coordinate 8,977 of DGII01000168.1, forward strand.
GAGGGTACCGATATATACGGTCAGGTATACAATTCCGTAATAGGCTGCGGAGTCACCATAGGACGCGGAAGCGTAGTCAGGGATTCCATAGTGATGAACAATACCGTGATCGGTGACGGCTGTGAGCTTAACAAGACCATAGTGGCCGAGAATGTAACTATAGGTAACGGAAGCAGATTCGGAATAGGTGATGAAGTTGACAATGAGACCGATCCTCATATCTACAATCATGGCCTTGTATGTATCGGCGAGAAGAGTGTCATTCCCGATAATATTACCGTAGGCAAGAATGCCTGCATATTTGGCGCTACCGAGGAGTCGGACTATGAAGATAAGTATCTGGCAAGCGGTAAGACTTTGATTAAGGCAGGTGAAGAACAATGAGAGCGATAGGAATCATACTTGCCGGTGGCAATAACCACCGAATGAAGGAATTGTCGGCTAAGCGTGCGGCAGGTGCAATGCCGATCGCCGGAAGCTACAGAGCGATCGATTTTACATTAAGTAATATGTCCAATTCCCATATTCAGAAGGTGGCTGTGTTCACACAGTACAATGCCAGAAGCCTTAATGAACACTTAAGTTCATCCAAGTGGTGGGATTTCGGACGTAAGCAGGGCGGACTGTTCGTATTCACGCCTGCGGTGACTGCCGAGAACAGCTTATGGTTCAGGGGAACAGCCGATGCGATCTACCAGAATCTTGATTTCCTTAAGGCATCGCATGAGCCTTATGTTGTCATCGCTTCTGCGGATTGTGTATATAAACTGGACTATAATAAAGTTTTGGAGTATCATATTGAGAAGAAGGCTGACATAACCGTTGTATGTAAGGATATGCCGGCCGACATGAATGTGGAGAGATACGGCACTGTCAAGATGAATGAAGAGTGCCAGATCGAGGAATTCGAGGAGAAGCCCATAGTGGCCAAGTCGAATACCATTTCGTGCGGTATATATGTTATCAGACGAAGACTTCTGATAGAGATGATTGAGAGATGCGCTGAGGAGGACAGATTTGATTTTGTACGGGATGTCCTCATCAGATATAAGGATCAGAAGGGTATATACGGATATAAGCTTAGGGAGTATTGGAAGAACATCTCTACCATAGAGGATTATTTTGAGGCCAATATGGACTTCCTTAAGACTGATGTAAGGGATTATTTCTTCAAGCAGTATCCGGATATATACTCAAAGGTGGATGATCTGCCGCCTGCCAAGTTCAATCAGGGCGCGCATATAAGCAACAGTCTTATAAGCAGTGGTACTATAGTGAATGGTTCTGTAGAGGATTCGGTTGTGTTCCGTAAGACCTTCATTGGTAATAACTGTACGATTAAGAATTCAATCATATTGAATGATGTCTATATCGGTGATAATTCATATATAGAGAATTGCATTGTGGAGAGCCACGGAACGGTCAGAGCCAATTCGTACCATAAAGGAGAGAATGGTATTGAGATTGTGATGGAAAGCAGTGACCGATACGTGATGTAGTGCCACCTTGCGAGTTAAGGGTCGACAACGCAAACGGAGGTATGTCATGAAGATCACGAATGTCAGAGTACGTAAGATTACGAAGGAAGGCAAGATGAAGGCGGTTGTATCCGTCACCTTGGATGATGAATTTGTTGTCCACGATATCAAGGTGATAGAAGGAGAGAAGGGTCTGTTCATCGCAATGCCAAGCAAGAAATCCGCAGACGGCGAGTACAGGGATATAGCACACCCGATCAACTCGTCCACCAGAGAGAAGTGGCAGCAGGAGATACTTGAAGCTTATGAGAAGGCTTTGCTTCTGCCTGACGAGGAAGTGGGTTAAGAATAAAAAGGCTGCGGCTGGTCCGCAGCTTTTTTGCGTTTAAGATGAGCCTGTGATAAAATACAGGCGAATGGAGAGAAGCAGATAATGTATCTTATAGCAGGTCTGGGTAATCCGGAAGAAAAGTACAGAGGAACAAGACATAACATAGGCTTTGAAGTACTGGACGCTTTGGCGGACAGGCACGATATCAGGGTTACATCCGATAAGTGCAGGGCACTTGTCGGCAAGGGATATATATGCGGAGAGAAGGTACTTTTGGCCAAGCCTCTTACATATATGAATAACAGCGGAGAAAGCATTGCGGCTCTGGTCGACTATTATAAGTTGGATGCTAAGAAGGATCTCATAGTCATATATGATGATATAGCACTTCCGGTTGAGAAGCTTCGCATAAGGCCGGAGGGCAGTGCGGGCGGACATAATGGTATTAAGAGTATAATAGCAAGGCTGGGGACGCTTAAGTTTGACAGGATAAGAGTAGGTGTGGGCGACAAGCCCGAAGGAAGGGATCTTGTGGATCATGTGCTTGGAAGGTTCTCGTCCGAGGACAGGGTTAAGATCGAAGAGACCATAATAAGAGCCTGCGATGCTTTGGAGACTATCATTACAGACGGTGTGGATACCGCCATGAACAGATTCAACTGACGATATGAATACGATTCTTAAACCGGTTAAGGACTGGCCTCAGTACGATGAGGTCATCACGGGACTTGGCAAGAAGCAGAATATCCTTATAACAGGATGTATCGAATCACAGAAAGCCAATATGATGGAAAGCCTGTGCGATGATAATAGAATCATCGCCAAGAACAGGCTTATTTTGACGTATTCACAACAACGTGTCAGGGAGATAGCTGAAGATCTTAAGCTGTACGAGCGTAACGTCCGGATATTCCCCGGCAAGGACCTGATATTCTATCAGGCAGATATTCACGGCAATAAATTAACAACGGACAGAATGAGCGTGATCAGACGCCTCATCCAAGGAAGTGCAACTACCGTGGTGACGACCTTTGATGCCATCATGACACATATGGTGCCCAAGGAGGTCTACGAATCATATATCCTGCGTATCGGCAAGGGCGATGAGATAAGCGAGAAGGAGCTCGCGGCAGCACTTACGGATATGGGATATGAACGTATTCCTCAGGTAGAAGACAGAGGGCAGTTCTCGATAAGGGGTGGCATTGTGGACATATTCGACCCGACACAGGATTCTCCGTACAGGATAGAGCTGTGGGGAGAAGATGTTGAGTCTGTTCGTTCCTTTGATATAGACAGTCAGCGCTCATATGAGCTCTTACAGAGCATAGAGATATATCCGGCTACGGAGCTTGTCATGTCAAGGGATATGCTTGATAAGGGTCTGAAGGCCATAGAAAAAGAGGCTAAAAGGGTTTCGGAAAAGCTTAGAAAGGAATTCAAGACAGAGGAAGGACACAGAGTGGATGTCACCTTTAAAAATCTTAAGGAGGACATCACGGAGTTCGGCAGAATAAGGAATCTGGAGAGCTATATAGATTATTTCTATGAGGAGACCGCCCTTTTTACGGATTATTTTAAGCCTTCCGATACACTTATAGTCATTGATGAACCTGCAAGGGTAACGGATCATATCAAGGCTGTGGAGTATGAATTTGAAGAGAGCATGAAGTCCAGACTTCTGTCAGGCTATATACTTCCGGGACAGACTAAGGTTTTGTCGGCTTCCAGGACTGCGCTTGCAGCTATCGGGAAATACGCCACACTCATGCTGTCTGCAATGGAGGACAGGAGCAAGTTATGTAAACCCGATATAAAAGTCGGCATAACTGTCAGATCCGTAGCTCCGTATAAGGGACACTTTGATTTACTCCTTAAGGACCTTGCCGGTTACAGGAAAAACGGCTTTAGGGTGGTTGTGCTATCGGGCTCCGGTACAAGGGCAGAGAGACTGGCGGCGGATCTTAGGGATAATGACATAACCGCCGTATATTCTACTGACCCCTTAAGAGAACTCATACCCGGTGAAGCGCTCTGTATGCAGGGCAGCTTAAGAAGCGGCTTCGAGTACCCCATGCTTAAGTTCACGGTCATATCAGAGAGTGATATATTCGGTTCGCACGAGAAGAAAAAGAGGAGCAGGAAGAAATATAAGGGCAGTAAGATAACTGATTTTGCCGAGCTTAAGGCGGGAGATTATGTGGTCCATGTAGATCACGGTATAGGTATATATAAGGGTATCGAAAAGGTTGAGGCAGGCGGCGTCACCAAGGACTACATGAAGATCGAGTATAAGGATGGAGGCATACTCTATGTGCTTGCCACATCCTTCGATGTCGTCCAGAAATACGCATCTGTTGATACTGCCAAAAAGCCGAAGATAAGCAAGCTTGGTTCCAAAGAGTGGGCAAGCGTAAAGAGCAAGGTAGGGACTGCGGTTAATGCGGTCGCCGAGGACCTTGTAAGACTCTATGCCATAAGACAGAGCAGGGAGGGGTATGCTTTTTCGAAGGATACGGTATGGCAGAAGGAGTTCGAGGAGCTCTTCCCCTATGAAGAGACGGCAGATCAGCTTGCGGCTGTGGACGACACCAAGAAGGATATGGAAAGTACGCGGATAATGGACAGATTGATCTGCGGAGATGTTGGGTATGGTAAGACGGAGATCGCATTAAGAGCTGCTTTCAAGGCTGTGACGGACGGCAAGCAGGTGGCTATGCTCGTACCGACCACGATACTTGCAAGTCAGCACTATAACACCTTCACAGAGAGGATGGGCAGCTTTCCGGTAAGGATAGAGCTGCTGTCAAGATTCAGGTCCGCATCCGAACAGAAGAAGACGCTTGAGAATATAAAAAACGGGATGACAGATATAGTCATCGGTACACACAGACTTCTGTCGGAGGATGTTGCATATAAGGATCTGGGGCTTTTAATAGTGGATGAGGAACAGCGCTTTGGAGTGGCTCATAAGGAGAAGCTTAAGAAGCTTAAAGAAAGTGTGGATGTTCTGACGCTTACCGCAACGCCGATCCCCCGCACACTTCATATGTCACTTGTGGGAATAAGGGATATGAGCGTACTGGAGGAGCCGCCGGGAGAGAGACTTCCTATCCAGACCTTTGTATGCGAATATAATGAGCAGATGGTCAGGGAGGCCATTATAAGAGAGCTTTCAAGAGGAGGTCAGGTCTACTATATATATAACAGGGTATCGGGAATAGCCGATGTCGCCGCAAGGCTGTCAGCACTTGTACCGGAGGCTGAGATAGCCTATGCCCACGGTCAGATGAAGGAAAGCGAGCTTGAGCGCATCATGTATGACTTCATAGACGGCAGTATCGATGTTCTTGTATCAACTACCATCATAGAGACAGGTATGGATATAACCAATGTCAATACGGTGATCATACAGGACTCAGACAGATTCGGACTCTCGCAGCTCTATCAGCTTAGGGGAAGAGTGGGAAGAGGTTCAAGGACTGCGTATGCCTTTCTTATGTATAAAAGGGACAGGATGCTTAAGGAGGTTGCAGAGAAGCGCCTTGAAGCCATAAGAGAATTTACCGAGCTCGGAAGCGGCTTTAAGATCGCCATGAGAGATCTTGAGATAAGAGGGGCAGGTAATCTGCTTGGGACTAAGCAGCACGGACACATGGAGGCAGTAGGCTATGATCTGTACTGTAAGATGTTAAGCGAAGCGGTGCAGAAGCTTAAGGGTGAGGATACAACCTATGAGGAATTCGAGACACAGATAGATATAGATGTGGATGCGTTCATTCCGGGTGAGTATATCGTCAATGAAGTGCAGAAGCTTGATATATATAAGAGAATAGCCTCGATCACGCAGGATGAAGAGGCAGCGGAGCTTGTGGATGAGTTAAAGGACAGATTCGGAGAGGTTCCGGAAAGTGTGCATAACCTGTTAAGAGTTACTAAGCTTAGAGGAATGGCACATAAGGTTTACATAACTGATATCAAGGGCGGTAACGGTCTTATCAAGCTCAGCATGAAGCCTGATGCAGAGATAAAGGTCGAGAGGATACCCGATCTTCTGATAAGAGAGGGCAAGGGCTTTACCTTTGTGACAAAGGGCATTCCCCATTTTAAGTACAGTTACGGTCTGAGCGAGGTGCCCGGCAAGGATGAGAGAGTGCTTATTGACAAGCTTGAGGATATACTGAGTGCGATGAATGAACTTTTAATATAAAAGCGATATTCACATAAGGGCTATATTATGCTAAAATACCCTTAATTGTGGGTTATCACAGAATTACAGAAAGGAAAGCAATAGACAAATGTACAATCCGGTCGATACGGCGCTCAACTTCACCGACAGAGAGAAGGAGACGCTCAAATTTTGGAATGACAACGACATATTCTTAAAGAGTATGGAGCAGAGAAAGGGCTGCCCGACATACACCTTTTATGACGGACCTCCGACTGCTAACGGCAAGCCGCATATAGGTCATGTGCTCACCCGTGTCATCAAGGATATGATACCGAGATACAGGACAATGAAGGGCTACATGGTTCCGAGAAAGGCCGGCTGGGATACACATGGTCTTCCCGTAGAGCTTGAGGTAGAGAAGCTGCTTGGCTTAAACGGCAAGGAACAGATAGAAGAATACGGCATAGAGCCCTTTATCGACAAGTGTAAGGAATCTGTGTGGAAGTATAAGGGAATGTGGGAGGATTTTTCGGGAACCGTCGGCTTCTGGGCCGATATGGACAATCCTTATGTCACATATCATGATGATTATATAGAGTCGGAGTGGTGGGCTCTTAAGGAGATATGGAAAAAGGGTCTGCTCTACAAGGGCTTTAAGATTGTACCCTATTGTCCCCGCTGCGGAACACCTCTTTCCAGTGCGGAGGTATCACAGGGCTATAAGACCGTTAAGGAACGCTCGGCAGTAGTCCGCTTCAAGGTTAAGGACGAGGATGCGTACTTCCTTGCATGGACCACGACACCATGGACACTTCCTTCCAATGTGGCGCTCTGTGTCAATCCTTCAGATGAGTACTGTAAGGTGGAGGCAGCAGACGGATACACATATTATATGGCCAAGGCCCTGCTTGATACGGTTCTGTCACCTCTTGCAGGGGAGGATACGCCCGCTTATGAGATACTTAAGGAGTATAAGGGTAAGGATCTGGAATATAAAGAGTACGAGCCCTTATATGAGTGCGCTAAGATATCGGCGGATAAGCAGCATAAGAAGGGCTTCTACGTGACCTGTGACGACTATGTAACCATGTCAGACGGTACAGGTATAGTACATATTGCTCCGGCATTCGGTGAGGATGATGCGAATGTGGGGCGTAATTACGACCTTCCCTTCGTACAGATGGTGGATGATAAGGGAGTTATGCTTGATGAGACACCCTTCGGAGGCATGAGGTGCAAGCCCACGGAGTCGGAGATTAAGGCGGGTGCTGTAAGTGCCGATCCTGAGGTTATAAAGGAGCTCTCAGGTAGAAAGCTTCTGTATGATGCTCCGAAGTTCGAGCATGAGTATCCTCATTGCTGGAGATGTGATACTCCTCTTATCTATTATGCAAGAGAAAGCTGGTACATTAAGGAGACTGCGGTAAGGGACGATCTTATCCGCAATAACAATACGGTCAACTGGATACCGGAGTCGATCGGCAAGGGACGATTCGGCAACTGGCTTGAGAATATACAGGACTGGGCCATATCCCGTAACAGATATTGGGGTACGCCTCTTAACATATGGGAATGCGAATGCGGTCACAGGGAATGCGTAGGAAGCCGTGAGGAGCTTAAGACGCTTAGTAACAATGACAAGGCATTGACCGTAGAGCTTCACAGACCATATATAGATGAGATAACCTGTACCTGTCCTGAGTGCGGCGGTGTCATGAGGAGAGTGCCGGAGGTTATCGACTGCTGGTTTGATTCCGGAGCGATGCCTTTTGCACAGCATCATT
>DGII01000027.1 GCA_002393095.1 Lachnospiraceae bacterium UBA3826
GGATACGGAAGGACTGCCGAATGCTCTTATGGAGGCTATGGCACTTGGACTTCCCGTAATTGCAACGGACTGTCCCTGCGGTGGACCGAGGAGTCTCATAGAGGATGGTGTCAACGGGATACTGACGCCTGTCGGGGATGTAAGAGCTATGGAAGAGGCCCTTATAAGGCTTATGTCGGATGCAAAGCTAAGGGCAGATATGGGCAGGAGAGCAAGAGATATAATTAAGACTAACTCAGTCGAGTTGATAACGGATAAGTGGAAGCAGATATTGTGAAGAGACAGGAGTATGCGAAGGGCAACAGAATATTTTTACTAAGCCTGTGGGTGATACCGATAGCCTTCTATCTTGCATTTTGGGCACTTGATGGAGCGGTATGGTGCGCTGACAGTGAAAGCTATGTAAGGATGCATGATTGCAGAGAACCTCTGTATCCGACAATTCTCGCACTATTAAGGTTTGTATGCGGGGTAGGCGAAGATGCGGACCCGGAGCACAATATAAGTCTTACGGCCATGGCACTTCTTCAGAGCATACTGGCAGGTGTGGCCACAGGAAGTGTAACTACCTTCATGGTAAGGTATTATCTTAAGGATGCCCTGTATGACGGGACCGTACACGGAAGGAGAATGTATACTGCCGCAGGTAAGGCATCGTGTATAAGGGCAAGGGATCGAGAGAGACTTATAGCGTATGTGGTCATGGCTGTTCCGCTTATGGTATCTCTTCTTAACAGATTCGCAGCCGGAAGAGCATCCATGTACTCCAACAGCATTATGACGGAAGGTCTGGCGATAAGTATATATATGCTTGCCTTCAGATTCATACTTCAGTATATGCTTGAGGGCGGAAGATATGCGTTCATTATGTCAGCGGTCTGTGTGGTCCTCGGAATATCCACACGCAAGCAGATGTATGTGCTGCTCTGTCTGTTACTGATAGCGGTGTTCTACAGAGACATCATTAAAGGCAGAGGGAGACGCTTAGAAGGAGTTCTGCTGCTTATACTCACATGTGTTATGACAGTGGGGATAAATATCCTCATAGATTGCAGCTATAATAAGATAGTGAGGGATGCCTTCATAATTCACACCGAGGATAACAGATTCGTGACCACCATGGCGCTGTATACGTCCGAGAGGGATTATGTACAGTACATAGAGCCGGAGCTTAAGGATATATATCTTAAGATATATGATGTGTGTGATGAGAATAACTGGCTGATGCACGATGCTCCATCGGGATGGCTTGATGCTACGGAGCATTTTGCGGACAATTATGACCATATACAGTTAGATACAATGCAGCTTATGCTGGAAGATTATGTGGAGGAGGAAGCCTACAGCGGCTTTGCTCCGGGCATGACCGAGACGCAGAAGATAGACAGTATCAGAGCATCCATGAATGAAAGCCTGATCATACATGAGACAGACAGACTTCTTAGGGTATTCTTCTACAATCTTCTTAACGGTCTGGTGAATACTGTAGCCAAGAAAAATCTTATGCTCTGTGTATATTCGGCAGTCATATATACCGTATTCATCATATTAAGCATCAGAATGAGGAAAGAGAGCGGTTTCGGTCTGCTTGCCATTATGACGATGCTTGCGATCATTGGTAATGTGACACTTGTGTCGGCAGTCATATTCTGTCAGACAAGGTACTGCATATATAATATGCCGATCTTCTATATTGCTCTTATCATAATGATATACAGCGATGTGTCTTACCGACGTATAGACCGGCAGAGATAAGTAAGTCAGTGGAATAACGATCATACATAAAGAAAGTGAGCGGATAGGAATGTTTGAAGTATTCGAAGAATATGAATCTGAGGTGCGGTCATACTGCAGGAAATTCCCTACGGTATTCACGCATGGTAAAAATGCGATACTGACGGATCGTGAAGGGAAAGAGTATATCGACTTCTTCGCAGGAGCGGGAGCTATTAATTTCGGACATAATAATCCGTATATTAAGGCGGCTGTCATGGATTATCTGTCCGAGGACCGGATAATACATGCTCTTGATATGTATACTGAAGCCAAAGAGGAATTCCTTAAGACAATAAGCAACGAGATACTTAAGCCACGCAACCTTCCATATAAGGTGATGTGCTGCGGTTCTACCGGAACCAATGCCGTAGAAGCGGCATTAAAGCTGTGCAGGAAGGTTAAGGGCAGAGAGAATATTATTGCATTCATGGGCGCATTCCATGGAATGACACTTGGTTCACTTGCCATGACAGGAGACAGATTCTCAAGAAAAGGTGCAGGTGTTCCGCTTAATAATATAACCTTCATGCCCTACTTTGACGCATTCGACGATCCGGATATTTCTCTTGACTATCTTGAGAGAGTCTTAAGAGACGATCACTCAGGTATAGACAAGCCGGCAGCCATATTCCTTGAGACCGTGCAGGCCGAGGGCGGTATCAATGTAGCTCCCGTAAGCTGGCTTAAGAGGCTTCGTGCTATATGTGATGAGAATGATGTGCTTATGGTGGTAGACGATATACAGGTAGGAGTAGGCAGGACAGGAAGCTTTTTCTCTTTTGAAAGGGCGGATGTTGTGCCGGATATGGTGGTACTGAGTAAGTCCATAAGCGGCTTTGGCTTGCCCATGTCTCTGCTTCTTATGAAGCTTTCGTATGATATCTTCAAGCCTGCCGAGCATAACGGCACTTTCAGGGGCAATCAGCTTGCATTCGTGGGCTCTAAGGCAGGTATAGAGTACTATGTGAAGGAGAATCTGGGTGACAGAGCAACAGACCTTGGTAAGAGGATCAGAGAATTCCTTACTGACAATATCCTGTCTATAGACAAGAGGCTGTCAGTAAGAGGTATAGGCATGATCGCCGGTATAGATTTTGGCGGTATAGATCCGGCGCTTGCACTTAAGATAAGCCATAAGTGCTTCGATAAAGGTCTTGTGATAGAACTGGCAGGAAGAGAGGATTCCGTACTTAAGATACTTCCTCCGCTTACCATAGAGGAGGAGAACCTTATGGCGGGGCTTAAGATCATAGAAGAGAGCATTATAGAGTATGGTATTTAATTCTTATGTATTCATATTCCTTATGCTTCCGATAAGCATTGCGGGATATTATCTGATCAATAAGGTGAGCTTTAAGGGAGGACAGATATTCCTTCTTTTTAGCAGTCTCATATTCATCGGATATATGAATATAGCATATCTTTTTATTCTGCTTCCCTCGGTGCTGGTCAACTATCTCATAATCTATATGATGAACCACACCTTTAAAGCCAGGGAGGGTTATCGAAGGGGTCTTATGGTATCGGGGATAGTGCTTAATGTGCTTTTGCTTGCGGTATTCAAGTACTGTGACTTTTTCATTGATAATATCAATGTGATATTTGGGAAGGATATAGCTTTCCTTCACTTATTGATGCCTCTCGGTATAAGCTTCTATACCTTTAAGCAGATAAGCGTATTGGCGGATTATCATAAGGATACTACTTTGTCCTGTACGTTACTTGAATATGGTATATATATGACCTTCTATCCGCAGTTTACACAGGGCCCTATAGTGCTGCAGAGCGAGTTCATTTTGCAGCTAAGAGATGAGCAGCGTAAGAGCTGGGATACTGTCTATGCATCAAAGGGGCTGTACAGATTCACCATAGGACTAGCCAAGAAGGTGCTGATAGCGGATACCATAGCAAGAGCTGTGGACGGAGGATATTCTGAGCTTGATGAAGTAGGGGCACTTGGAGCACTGGTACTGATCCTTGGGTATACCTTGCAGATATACTTCGACTTTAGCGGCTATTCGGATATGGCCATAGGACTTGGCAATCTCTTCCATATAGATTTGCCGGAGAATTTCGATTCGCCCTATAAGGCAAGGTCGATAGATGAATTCTGGGACAGATGGCATATAACACTGACAAGGTTTTTTACCCGGTATGTCTATATACCCTTGGGTGGCAGCAGGAAGGGACATGTGAGGACCTATGTGAATGTCTTCATCATTTTCCTCTTAAGCGGACTGTGGCATGGTGCAGAGTGGAGCTTCGTCATATGGGGTATTATGCATGGGGTGGCAATGCTTATAAGCAGGATGCTGCGTGAACTAAAGCGAAACGGCAAGAGGGATGAAGGCAGGATAGCAGGTATACTTAAAAACGTGGGAATATTCCTGTATGTAAGTGTCGCATGGGTGTTCTTCAGGGCAAGTGATACTAAGGAAGCTGTTGAGGTCATCACGAAGGTACTAAGGGGTGGCTTTGATAACATGACGGAATACATATATGAGATGTTCAATAAGACAGTTGAGATATCATGGTTGCTTAGACTTGATGTCCTTGGTATGGAGGACAGGCTCGGAGGAATTATACTCATACTGGTACTGATAGTGCTTACACTGATATGCATGCTTGCACCTAACAGCAGACAGATGACAGTGAGATGGCAGGATAAGGCTGCCGTATCCGGAAGAGGATATGCCGTATCCGTTATAATGACGGGAATCCTCTTCGCATGGTGTGTGTTAAGCCTAAGCGGTGTGACAAGCTATGTATACTGGAATTTCTGATAGCCCGGCATGGTAGATTAAGATGAGCAGAGATAAAAAAGATATATTCGGAAGATGGTTCATATGCACGGTATTGATCGCCGTGGTGCTTATAGTGCTTGCAGGTGGGTTGAATGTCATAGTTGATCCGTATTTTCATTATCATAAGCCTATAATGAAATACAGACTTAATGATGAGAGATATATCAATGACGGAATAGCCAGAAGCTTCGACTATGATGCGGTGATCATAGGTAATTCCTTATTCCAGAACTTCAAGACAAGTCAGTATGATGAATTGATGAGGGTTAAGAGTATCAAGCTGCCCTATTCAGGAGCGGGGATAAGGGAGCTGTGGCAGGCGCTGGGGAGAGTCGTAGGCAGGGGAGAGCTGTCAGTTGATCTGTTGAGCCATGATCCTGAGGACGGTGCCGAGAATATAGACAGCTATGCACCGTGCAGAGGATATAATGACAGTGTAAGAGAGGTAATGATATGTACGGATACAGAGGATGTCCTAAGAAGTTACTCGTGGCACAGATACAGTGATTATCCCATATATCTGTATGATGATGATGTACTTAATGATGTCAATTATATCTTCAATAAAGATACATTCTACAGAGGAACGTTATATAATATCGGAATGACATTACTTGACAGGGATAGCACAACCTTCGATGAGTACTCATCATGGGTCAGAGACAGCGGATGGAAGATTGCCTGCAACGGCCTTGATAAGATGACGGTGCGGGATCATGATTCTGACAGGCAGTTAAGTGATGGCGATAAGGAGAGGATATACTATAATATATATACCAATATGGTTCCGGTGATAAAGGCTAATCCCGATATCAGATTCATACTTCTTATTCCGCCTGCAAGCCTTGCCAAATGGGCCGAATACTATAGCGAAGGCGAGCTTGTATATGTGCTTGACGGAATGGAATATATGCTGTCTCTCCTTACGGAATACGATAATGTGGAGATATACGGATTCGATGATGCTTATGAGATCACGGGAGACCTTGACAGATATTGCGACAAGATACATTATGATGCAGGTGTCAGTGAATGGCTGCTGGAAGAGGTATCAAAGGGTGAGCATAGGATAGATAGAGACAATTACAGGGAATATACAGGTAGGCTTAGGGCGTACTATATGAATTACGATTTTACGATTCTTAATGAATATATAGAGGATTAACTGTGGAGATTGGGTGAATGGTCGAGATTAAGAGCAGGAAGCACGGAATAGACTTTTATAAGGTATGGTTCGCTAAGGAGCCTTTTAAGAAGGCCGGAGTGATAACCTACAGGCAATCATCTTGCTGTGAGAAAGGAGCTGAGCCTTTTGATACATTGATAACCGACATTACGGAGGATGCGGAGGTTATTAAGAGTAAATTTGCCAAGAACTGTAAATATGAAGTAAATCGTGCGCAAAGGGAAGATATTTCGGTGCGTATGAAGGCAGGAAGAGATATAAGCGATGAGGATATAGATACATTCGTGCGATTTTTTGGTGATTTTTGGAAAAGTAAGCAGATGAGTCTTGATGATCCGAATGGATTAAAGAAAGAATTATTACAATATAGGGATGCAGATGCGTTAGCTATCGCCATAGCAAGTGTCGGCTCCAAAGACTCTGTGTACCATACATATGTATATGATGGTATAAGAGCCAGATTATGGCATTCAGCCTCGCTTTTTAGATTGTTGGATGGAGAAAAGGAGGATGATCGCAAAATAGTCGGAATGGCTAACAGATATCTGCATTATGCAGATATGCTCTTCTTTAAGGAGAAGGGGCTTAAGATATATGACTGGGGAGGGGCAGGACTCGGTGAAGATGTGGCCAACATCACCAAATTCAAGGAAAGCTTCGGAGGAACTCCGGAGAAAAGCTATGAATATGAGGAAGTAAGGGGTTTGAAGGCGCATATTTTCAAATGGATCGTGAATATTATGGAGGATGCAATGCTATGAATATACTGTTCACAATATGCGGAAGAGCGGGCTCAAAGGGAATACATAATAAGAATATCAGGGATTTCTGTGGGAAGCCCCTTGTATATTATTCATTGTCCGCAATAGATCTGTATCTAAAAAGTGAAGAGGCTAAGGCAGTAGACAGATATGATCTGGTGCTTTCCACTGACTCACCGGAGCTTATTAAGCTCATAGAGGATAATCCCTTTATGAAGGCGAATGTGATCAACAGGTCGGAGAACTTAAGCGGTGACGCGGTGGCTAAGAAGGATGTGATATGGGATTGCCTTGACAGAATGGAAGAGAGGATGAAGGTAAGCTATGATGTGGTAGTGGATCTGGACATCACATCTCCTTTAAGGACCGTATCGGATGTGAAGAATCTCATAGAGACCCATATGAAGACGGGAGCTGATATCACATATTCCGTGACAACATCGAGGCGTAATCCGTACTTTAATCAGGTAGTAAGGACGGATAAGGGCTTTAAGAAGGCTATAATATCTGAGTACACAGCCAGGCAGCAGGCACCGGAGGTATATGACATGAATGCATCACTGTATGCGTACAGACCGGGGCATCTGAAGGCCGGTGGTGACTTTAATGAGGGATATTTTGAAGCGATAGTCATGTATGATACTGCAGTGCTCGATCTGGATCATGAAAATGATTTTGAACTTATGGAAATAATAGCCAGGTATCTGTATGATAAGAAGCCGGAATTCGCAGAGGTATACAGGAATATATGAAGATATGCTTTACAGGTCTGGGCTCTATAGCCAAGAGACACATCAATAATGTAAAAAAGCTGTATCCGGATGCAGAGATAGATATACTGCGTCACGGTAAAAGCAACTCATCTGACGTTGAATACGGCAAAATGTGCTATTCATATGAGGAGCTTGCCGGCTCATATGATGCGATATTCATCACCAATCCGACCACCATGCATATGGATACTCTGTACAGGCTGACAGACAGATCGGATGCTTTCTTCATAGAAAAGCCGTTAAGACCTATGGGGGCAAGAGCTGAAGGACTGGATGATCTTCCGAAAGGCAAGACATACTATGTTGCGTGTCCCATGCGTTATACGGCAATCGTCCGGTATCTTAAGAATAACATAGATCCTGACAAGGTATACGGCATGAGAGCAATGTCATCAAGCTATCTGCCGGATTGGAGACCGGGAACCGACTACAGTAAGTGTTATTCAGCAAGAAGAGAGCTGGGCGGCGGTGTGGCGGCAGATCTTATACATGAATGGGACTATATATCCTACCTCGTAGGGAAGCCGGATAAAGTGCACACGGTGGAGAGAAAGCTGTCGGAGCTTAATATAGATGTGGAGGATGTGGCATTATACATCGGTGAATATAAGGATAAGCTTGTGGAAGTGCATCTTGACTATTACGGAAGACAGACTTTGAGGGATCTGTATATATTCATGAAGGACGAGACCATATACTGTGATTTTGTTAAAAGCACCATCACCTATATGAAGGAAGGCAGGACGATCGAATATGATGAGAAGAGGGATGATTATCAGGTGGCAGAGCTAAGACACTTCTTCGATATAGCAGATGGCAGAGCCGATAATGATAATTCGGTATATGAGGCTGAGAGCCTGATGCGGCTGCTGGAGATATAGAGTGAACATACTTATAGTCAGGACTTTCGGGTCCAAGATAGACGCAACTTCATATAATGTTCAGGAGATCGGACTTGCCAAGGCATGGGTCAGGGCAGGCCATCAGGCAGATGTGGTGCTTTATGGTGGATTTGGCGATGACAGGACGGTGCTCATGCCGGTAGATGACACCGGTGTCATAAGATACGACGAGAGGCTGCTCGGAGAAGATGCTTATGTTGAGGAAGGCAAAGTGGACGGGGATGATCCTGACAGGTTCATCTCGGTGTATTATCTGTCGGGAGTAAGCATACTTAAGAACGGATTCTTCTTCTCCTTACGGGAGCTTAGCAGGAACTACGACTACATACAGGTGCATGAGTACGACCAGATAACATCATGGCTGTACTATACCGACAGGCGGCTGCGAGATAAGGTGGTGATATACCACGGACCATATTATCATGAGTTTAACCGGGGCTATAATCTTAAGTGTAAGGTCTTCGACCATACCTTCCTTAAGCTTAAGAGCGCACCCTATACCACCTGCTATACCAAGAGCACGGCGGCTGCGGAATTCTTAAAGGACAAGGGCTTTAGGAATGTCTATCCGGTAGGCGTGGGACTTGATACCGATGCATGGGATGAGGTGCTTGAAAATGACGGTGCCGGAGCCACATCCGGGATAGCCGGAACCGAATTCGGCAAGGCTCTTAAGAAGGCTGATGCCATATTAAAGGCCGATGTGTCGAACTTACCCGGAACGATAGCGGATATGATATCCGGTGTAGAGCCGAAGGGAGAGACGGGCGCAAGAGAACAGAGGGCTGACCGCTTTTTCACATACATATATGTGGGTAAGATAGAGCCCAGACGCAACAGTATGTTCCTTGCGGATATCGCAGACAGGCTCTTAAGCGCACATGCCGATGTGAGATTCATGGTAGTGGGTGACGGAGATGTGGAGTATAAGGGCAGATTCCTTGCCAAGCTGCGCAGATGGATAGATAAAGGCAGAGTGATATATGCATCTAAGGCGGCCCAGACTGAGATGCCTGTCATATACAGGATGGCGGACTGTATGCTGTTCCCGACAATATATGATATATACGGAATGGTGCTGGCGGAGGCTATATACTTCGGTCTTCCGGTCATAACCAGCGGTAACGGCGGCGCGGACATGCTCTACGAAGATGGTAAGAATGCAATAGTACTTAATGATATGACGCTTGGGACATGGACGGAAGCGGCCGAGAGGATGTATGGTGATGTGGATATGCGTAATCGTATAAGGGTGGCGCTCTTAGAAGAAAAGGACAAGCTTAGCTGGGACAATGTGGTGAGGCGTATGCTTAAGACATGGCCTGGTCTTAAGAACAGGTCGTAAGCTCAGGTCATTGATGATAATCCGGACAGATACCGGCTACAGACGGAGCAGATCTAAAGAGCAGATCAAAATGAACGGACAATAAGGATCGAAAAAGAATCCGGAATAACAAAAAGAGACAGGAAGAGACAGAGATATGTGTAAAGACAACAATAACAGAACAGCAAGGATCGACGGGATCATATTCGATGTAGACGGAACGATCTGGAATTCCACGCCCATAGTTGAGAAGGCATGGAATCATGCCCTGAAAGAGGCGGGGCATAAGGAACGTGTGACGGCTAAACGCCTTCAGGGACTCTTCGGACTTCCCATGGATGCCATTATCCGCGATATCCTTCCGGATGCCACGGAGGAAGAGAGGGAGAGATTCGCTCCATACTGCTACAGATATGAGCATGATTATCTTCAGGAGAACGGAGGGATCGTCTATGAGGGTTTTGGCAGGATGTTAGAAGAGCTTGATAAGAAGTATCCCTTGTACGTGGTGAGTAACTGTCAGGCGGGATATATCGAGCTTATGATGGAGAAGACGGGCTTTGGCAGATTCTTTAAGGACCATCTGTGCTTCGGTGACAACGATAAGCTTAAGGCTGAGAATATCCGCATAATCTGTGAGCGTAACGGCCTTAAGAATCCGGTGTATGTGGGCGATACACAGATGGATGCGGATGCATGCAGGGAAGCAGGTGTTCCCATAGTATTCGCTTCCTATGGCTTCGGCACCGTGAAGGAGCCTGATTATGTGATAGAGACACCTATGGAGCTTGTTACGCTTTTTGACTGACGATACGGAGTCCGGTGATTTGAAGACATGGTTAAAACTTATAATTGCATATCTTATAACCTTTGCAGTATATAATATCGGCGGCTTCGGATCGTCGGATATCCTGATGGGTGTGCTGTTCGTCATAACCTATATATCGCTGACGAAGCACATGCTCCGGTCAAAGTTCTCCTTTAGCGGAAAAGCTGCGGCGACTATGACACCTGTATCATCTGAGATCGCTTCGGATGGCGGGACGGATCATGCTGCGACGGCTGCCTCGGGAGAAGCCCAAGGGAAGAACATTGAATTAAGGGAATTAAGAATAAGAAGGGCTGCAATTTCCGTATCGGTTATCTGGCTGATCTTGTATGTGATATACATGGGCGGAAGGATCAACAGGGATCTGGATAATCCGCTTTTCTCCGCATTCTATATATTACTCACAGCAGTGGGACTGTGTATCCTGCTGTATCACGCAATAAAGCTTATATTAGAAACGGTTCTTAACAGGTACACCCACGATGATACAGCTGATAAGGATGCATCGGAAGAGACTTTGGTATCCTCAGATAAGCCTGATTCGGACAGATTCGAATGGAAAACTTGGCTTATATACACAGGCGTCATATTGCTGTGTATGATGCCCTTATTCCTGCTTAACTTTCCGGGTACAATGACGGTGGATTCCTTCGATCAGCTTGAGCAGGCAAGAGGACTTGCACCCTACAGCGACCATCATCCTTGGGTTCATACTATGCTTATCAAGGCGCTGTATACTGCAGGTCTTGGGCTGACAGGCAGTGTGTATGGAGGTATAGCTGCATATACCATATTCCAGATGGTAGTGCTTGCCATGTCGGTGGCATATGCCATAGTGAGTGTGACCGCTGATATTCGTGACGTAGGCATACAGGAAGAGTCTGAAGCAGTCCTAAGACACAAGCGCATAAGTGAGCTGAGTGTATCTGCCAAGGCACGCATTGCTATGAGTATGGGCTTTGTCTTATTCCCATATAATCTTGCGTATTCCATAACAATGTGGAAGGATGTGCTTTTTGCAGCGGCAGTACTTGTATTGACCGTGACTGTATACAGGCTGTACTGTAACAGGCATACGGATATAGTGAGAGATACAGAGCATGGCGGCAGATCGGATGAACAGTCTTATGCTGTGATATGCGGCGGTTATGCAGGTGTGCGGGATATATCGTTGTGCATAATAAGCGGCCTTGGGATGTGCACCTTAAGGCATAACGGTCTGTATGCATATGTGATCACAATGGCGGTTATCCTAATATATGATATGACCACAGGACTTAAGACTAAGGCCGTTAGGAGAAGAAAGCTGATCGTACTTACATGCACTGTATTTACTTTAATACTGACCGCCCTTATAAGGGGACCGGTTCAGAGAGCGAATAATGTGGAAGCGGGCGATTTTGCCCATAATATCCCCATACCGCTGCAGCAGATAGGAAGAGTCGTATATGACAGTTGTACACTTACGGATGATGAGTGGAGGATGCTTGAGAGGATCAATGATACACAGTTCATCAGAGAGGAGTATACGTCGGGCGGAGCCGATCCCATGATGCAGTGGGTGGTATTCGGTGATGAAGAATATCTGCTTACGCATAAGAGTGAGTATGTGGCGCTGTGGCTTAAGCTTGGGCTTAAGTATCCTAAGGAATATCTAAGAGCTTATGTAGATCAGACCAAAGGCTATTATACGACAATGGCACCGGAGCAGACGGAATACTACGGGATACTGCCCAATGATGACGGGCTGGAGCCGAAGCCTGTGCTTGGTGCGCGCATAAGGATCAAGATCAATGAGATATGCGAGAAGCTTCATACCATGCTTCCGGTATATGGAATATTCTACAGCATGGGTGCATGCTTTATGCTGCTTATACTTGGTGCGGCGGTTGTGATCCTGCAGGATGGGAAGACGGGCAGCAGGCTGCTTGCATATCTGCCGGTAGTAACTCTTACACTGACACTGCTTATCGCAACCCCATTATGTGCGGACTTAAGATATGCATATCCGCTGATGCTATGTATGCCGACACTTATATGCATTACGCTGCGCTGCTATTAATAAGATCATCAGGGAATTTATACTGTAATATTAAGCTGAAGAATACGGTATAGTTGCGGTTACTTTTAGTGCAATGCTTTGGACGGTGCCATAATGAAGGATGTGGATCATGAATTATAAAAAGAAGATATTTGACATAATCGAGATCGGTAATAAGGATGATAAGCTAAGCATGACCTTTGATGTGGTCATCGTGGTTACTATAGTGCTCAATCTCTTTGTTACGCTTGCAGACACCTTCAGTGAAATGGCGCGTTATAAGGGACTTCTGGATGCCATAGAGCTTATTACCATCATAATCTTCACCATCGAATATATCTTAAGAGTGTGGACCTCGGAGTATCTGTATAAGGAGAGATTTGAGAGAGATGCTTCCTTCACAAAGCTTAAGGCGGCGCTTATGTTCGTATTATCCTTCTACGGCATCATAGATCTGCTTACATTTCTGCCCTTTTATCTGCCTTTCATCTTTCCGTCAGGGGTGGTGGTATTCAGGCTCCTTAGAGTATTCAGGATATTCAGGCTTTTTAAGATCAATGCACAGTACGATGCCTTTAATGTCATCACAAGCGTGCTTAATGATAAGAAGAATCAGATAATATCAAGCGTATGCCTTGTGCTGATCTTAATGGTAGCATCAAGCCTCGGTATGTACAGTCTTGAGCATGAAGCGCAGCCGGAGGTATTTAAGGATGCCTTCTCCGGTATGTGGTGGTCTGTATCGGCGCTTCTTACCGTGGGCTACGGTGATATATACCCCGTTACCACGGCAGGCAAGGTCTTAGGTATCATAACCGCATTCCTTGGAGTCGGGATGGTGGCTATCCCCACAGGTATCATAAGCGCAGGTTTCGTAGAACAGTATACCAGACTTAAGGTTACGGATAATTATATAAAGGATGACAGGATAAAGAGTGAGGTCATAGTCATAGGAGAGGGTCACAACTGGGCAGGACAGCAAATCTCAGAGATAGAACTGCCTAAAGGGAGCCTTGTGGTATCCATATTAAGGGATAGCGATACCATAATTCCGAGAGGTGAGACTATGGTGCATGCAGGAGATAAAGTGGTGCTTATCAGGAGCGGTTCGTGATACGTTTTGAGACGTTTTGACTATTGATAATCTAAATTGTTGGTGCTAGAATATTAAAGATTTATAAAGTTGTCAGGAGACCATGTATGAAATTCACCCCCTTATACGCAGGCGAATCAGATAACAGGCCGGATAAAGAGAAGACGGATGCACTGACAGTCCGTTATAAGGAGGGTCATGCCATAGGTCCTGTTACTGTTGCGGATGGCTGCATTTTTGTTAAAAAGGGCTTACGCAATTATTACATGGAATATGCTTCGGCCGAGAAGATATTCAGACGTGTGCGAAGGCTCCATGCCAATATATGCTGCGGAGACGGTGATATAGAGGTTGAGTATCTGGTGATACAGAAGGATGGAAGAGAGCTTATTGAGGTGACACTTCCGGGCAAGAAGGCAGCCAAGATGCTCATGGAAGAGATAAGGCAGGCGGCGCCCGGACTGGATACGGCAGCTCCGGCTAAGGCTTCGGAAGAAGAGGAAGATGCATCATGATAAGCCTGTCGGACTTGAAGAAAAAAGCCAATCCCGGCTATAAGATAAGAGGTCAGGTGCTTGATTATGGTCAGAAGCTTAAGCCGGATGAGATCTTCGACAGGTTCATGGAATCATATTCGGTGTATTATAATGTAAGCCGGTGTGAGGGGGACTTTGATGCGGAAGCGGTATTTGATTCCAAGGGCGAGCAGTACTTTCTTATTAAGGCAGCTAAGGTCGCTGAGATGAATACCGCAGAATATGTGTATTTTAAGAAGCTTAAGAGACTGACGGCAGATACGCTTACAAGGCTTGACAAGAAGGCATGGGAGCTTGGGATATCTCATGTGACTCCTTCGCCAAAGCACAAGAATACGGATGCGGTACTTATAGTTATCGCCGATTCCGTAGACGAAGACGCAAGAGAACTTGCAAGGAAGCTTAAGCACAGTAAGAATTATAAATTCGCCCTGTACGGGTATTCGAATTACAGATTGGTTGTTATCGAGGCTGCTGAGGGCAGAGCCTTTTTCAACAGACAGGCCTGCATCCTGATGGGTCTCGTTGGCAATATATTGGTCCGCAAGTCGTAGGCTTGGGACCGCGCATAAGCGCAAGATTCTCAGATGAAAAGGAGAGAGGAAAATGACAGCACTATTAATTATTCTTGCTGCTATAGCACTTCTTATCTTGGGCTACATCACATACGGCTCATGGCTTGCTAAGCAGTGGGGCATCGACCCTTCAAGAAAAACTCCTGCTATTGAGAAGGAGGATGGTGTAGACTATGTAGCCGCACCTCCTGCAGTCCTTATGGGACACCATTTCTCATCAATCGCAGGTGCAGGCCCTATCAACGGACCTATTCAGGCATCCGTATTCGGATGGCTTCCCGTATTCCTGTGGTGTGTGATCGGAGGTATCTTCT
>DGII01000158.1 GCA_002393095.1 Lachnospiraceae bacterium UBA3826
ATCCTTTGCATTTCGAAGTCGTTCGAGCAAACAACAGGTCTCCACATGCGAAGTCATCGGGAATTGCTCGACAGCCACACATCTTGTCACTTCGTATCCATGCGTTAAGAAGACTTCAAGATCACGCACAAGAGAAGTCGGCTTACACGAAATATACAGAATACGATCCACTCCGTAGTCGATGATACGCCGTAGTGCCTTGGGATGCACGCCGTCTCTTGGCGGATCAAGGATGATGAAGTCAGGCTTTGGCAGCATACCGGTACATCCATCCGATCCGGTCACGGCTCCGTCTCCGGATACCGCATCATCTAACACCTTAAGCACATCCCCCGCGATGAATTCACAATTATCTATTCCGTTAAGTAACGCATTCTCACGCGCTGCCGCAACGGCCTCTTCCACGATCTCGACACCATAGACCTTACCGGCCACGGATGCCATCATCTGCGCTATCGTGCCCGTCCCGCTGTAGAGATCATATACCACCGCCTTGCCCTGTCCGATATCGCCGATGTAGTCGCGCGCCGTCTCATACAGCATCTCTGCTCCTCCTGTGTTCGTCTGAAAGAACGAGAACTCGGATATCTTAAATTCCATACCCAGCATTTTTTCCATGATATAGTCTCTGCCATACAATATGACACTCCTGTCAGATTGTACGATATCGGCAAGCGAATCATTATAAGTATGTATTATGCTTACGATCTTACCCTTAAGCCTCTCCGCAAGACCAAGCAGCATATCCTTATACTGCCCCATGTCGAAATCAGACTGCGTGGTAGTGACTATCGCCACCATGATCTCATCGGTATAATGCGCCTTACGTACCATCAGATGGCGCAGATATCCCTCATGTCTCATCCGGTGATAGTAGCTTAATCCTTTCTCCTTAAAAAAAGAGAGCGACTCACTCACTATCAGCCCGTAGTCTTCATCACATATCCTGCAACCGCCGGCATCCACGACATCATAGAAGCTCCCCCTCTTATGGAGCCCCAGAGACATAGGTCCGTCCTTATATTCATCACCGAAGGTATATTCCATCTTATTGCGATATCCAAGATGTGCGGGACTGCGCCTGATGCCCTCCCATCTTCCGTCATCTATATCCTCAAGCCCCGGCACACCCTTAAGCAGCCTTAAGACCTGCTCTTCCTTAAGCTTTAGCTGGTCTTCATAGGATAAGCTCATATATGCACAGCCGCCGCATATTTCGAACTTATCGCATGGCGGTGTGATCTCATTATTCGCAGGCTTAAGCACTTCAATAAGCGAGCCTTCGCCCTTGCCGTGACGCACCTTCTTAACCCTTACGCTCACGGTTTGTCCCGGTATCACGTTCTTAACCGTCAGAATATTATCTTCGTCGACTCTCACAATACCCTTACACGGGTAATCGGTTCTCTCTACTATCCCCGTTACGATCTCTCCACGCTTCATATACTGTTTGATGCTCCTCTTATATAGCCTTTATACTAACAAAATACCCTCTATTGAACATTATTCTTCAACAGAGGGTTATTTAACTCTTATTCAATCCAATCGATTCAGTCCCGTTATCCGTACATACATCATTACCCTGATGTCTCCGGCTTCCTAAGTCCGCTCTTAAGACTTGACTTCATCCTCCTTAGCCTTCTTCTCAGTGTCAGACTTCACTGCGGGCTCATCCTCCTCATCCTCGAAGAATTCGTCCAGATCGTCATCATCACCGAAATCATCATCAAAATCATCATCAAAATCAGGCTGTGTAAACCTGTATACCGCATATACCGCCGCAGCGATGGCAACAACAACTATAAGCGCCGTTATGACAATGGCCAGCACATTGACTTTCTTATCTTCCTCTTCCTTTGTCTTGATTATACCCTTCATCATACTCATCACATCATCAAGTCTGTCCATATCTATACCTCCGCAATAATCTGTCTGACAGTATTATATTCCTCTTCTTATCCCCTCACTTTTATATATTATCACATACACTAACCTCAGGCAAGGTACTTTTTCCATGCCCCGATCCCCGTCCTATACCCTCTCAAGCTTGGCAAATGCAGCATACATTATCTTCTGTCCCACGCTGTCGAATTCTACCGTCACCTTATAATCTCTGGGTTCAAGCGATATATTCTTAACCGTTCCCTCACCGTATTTGGTATGTCTAACCCTGTCTCCGACTTCATATGCAAGCTTGCCGGATGCCGGCGCTCCCTTCTGTATTCCGGCACTCTTAAGGCTTCCTATGCCTCTGGATATATACGGCTTGTTACCATCAGGTGTAACCTTGGGTCTTACAACCGCCTTGGGTCTGCTGTAAGAACTTACCGTCTCCTGTATATATCCACCGTATGGCTTACCGGTAAAAGCGCTTCTTTCACTCGAATCCTCCGCATACTCATCGACTCTTCGGCCATCGTATTCAACCGCCTTACGGCTTTGCGGCTTGTTATCCAGAAGTGCTTCGGGTATCTCTTTTACAAATCTGCTTACGCAGTTGTACTGTGTCTCACCCCGGATCATACGGGCCTTGGCGCAGGTTATGGTCAGTTCTTCCCTTGCTCTTGTGATTCCCACATAGGCAAGTCTTCTCTCCTCTTCGATAGCGGATGCATCCTCATCGAAGATTGCAGACATTCCGGGGAATACTCCGTCCTCAGCCCCTGCTATATACACCCGGTCGAATTCAAGCCCCTTTGCTCCGTGCAAAGTCATAAGAAGTGCCCTGTCTGCACCGTCTGTAACTCCGTCAATATCCGCTACAAGAGCCACCTCCGCAAGAAAATCCGAAAGCTTACTCTCCGGATTTTCCTCCGTATAGCTTACGGCCTTGGATATAAGCTCATCTACATTCTCTATCCTGTCTTCGGCATCATCCTCATCCGAATTCTCAAGTTCTTCAAGGTATCCGGTGGTACTGAGCACATCCTTTATCAGTGTCCCGATATCCATGAATTCAGCCTTGCTCCTCATCACGCCTATCATATTCACGAAGCCCTCAAGCTTACCCGAAGCCTTACCAAGTCCCGGTATCGCAGAAGCCTCACACAGCGCATCATAGAAGCTTATATCCTTTTCAAGCGCATAATCCGATACCTTGCTTATAGTAGTCTGCCCTATGCCCCTTTTGGGCACATTGATGATCCTTTTTACGGCAACATCATCCACGCCGTTATCTATGGTCTTAAGATAGGCCAGTACATCCTTGATCTCACGTCTTGAATAGAAGTTAATGCCACCCACTATGTCATAAGGCATCCCCTCTCTTACGAAAGCCTCCTCAAGTATACGTGACTGTGCATTTGTTCGATACAGTATGGCACAGTCGCCGTACTTAGCTCTGCCCCTTTTTACTGCCTTGGCTATATCCGAAGCTATATAATCCGCCTCTTCGTATGCCGTATCAAGC
This sequence comes from Lachnospiraceae bacterium UBA3826, assembly GCA_002393095.1. Classification (GTDB taxonomy): domain Bacteria; phylum Bacillota; class Clostridia; order Lachnospirales; family Lachnospiraceae; genus Colinaster. The sequence goes on from DGII01000158.1 coordinate 3,410, forward strand.
TGCATGAAGTGAATCTTTTCTCCCGCCCCCTTATCAGTCCACAAGCTTTTATCCTTACGCTCAGCATTATTGGCTATCACCGCATTGGCAGCGTCAAGTATATTCTGGGTTGAGCGGTAATTCTGCTCCAGTTTTACAACCTTTGCTTCTCTGTATACCTTTTCAAAATCAAGGATATTGCCTATATTGGCTCCTCTGAACTTATATATGCTCTGGTCGTCGTCTCCAACCACACACAGATTTCGGTATTTGTCAGCCAGAAGCCTTACCAGTTCAAACTGTGCGGTATTGGTATCCTGATACTCATCAACCATGATATAGCGGAATCTCTCCTGATAATTGTCTAAAACCTGCGGACATTCCTTAAAAAGCCGCACGGTCTGCACTATAAGATCGTCAAAATCAAGGGCATTGGCCTTATGGAGTACGTTCTCATATTCTTCATACAGCTTGGCGATGATCTCCTGTCTGTAATCTCCCATGCTGTTATCCCTGAATTCCTCCGCACCGATAAGTTCATCTTTGGCAGAGGATATGGTTGCAAGAGCCGTCCTCTCCTTGACAGTCTTCGTATCCACATTGAGGCGCTTCATAATATCCTTCATGACTGTCTTGGTATCGTCTGTATCATATATGGTGAAATTATTGTCATACCCGATCAAATCGATATGTCTTCTTAAGATACGGACACATAATGAATGAAAGGTTGATACCCATATGCTGTCAGCACCCTGCCCTACCATTGCATCCACACGATTTCTCATCTCCTGTGCCGCCTTGTTGGTGAAGGTGATTGCTAAGATATTCCACGGATTTATGCCCTTATCATCCAGCAAATAAGCGATCCTGTGTACCAGCACCCTTGTCTTACCGCTTCCCGCTCCGGCAAGTATCAATACCGGTCCTTCGGTTGTCATGGCGGCTTCCCTTTGCATATCATTTAACGCATCCAAATATCCCATCCTGTTTCTCCTGTCATCCCACACCTTCTGTCGGGCAAAATATAGACCACCTGAACTATCAAGTGGTCTATTTAATGATCATTATTATACTTGCCGGTTATTATCCGTCAACCAAGCTGTGTTCCGCAGTTAGAGCAGAACTTTGCTCCGTTGGTGGGAGTTCCGCAGTTAGGGCAGAACTTAGCTCCTGCCACGGGAGCTGCACCTGCTGCGCCTGCGGCCTGACCGCCCATCATATTCTGAGCCATCTGCTGTCCCATAGCCATTCCCATAGCCATACCTGCCATATCTGTAGCCATGTTACCGCCGCCGCCGTTACCGCCGTTAGCCATAGCATCTGCCATAGCCATCTGTGTATACTTATTGGCATCAGTGATCATAGACTGGGCAGCCGCCTTCTCCTGCATCTTCTTAACCTCTTCGGGGTAAGAGAAGCTTTCGATATTGAACTCAGTAACAGAGATACCTATCTTGGACATATCCGCATCAAGATCTGCTCTGATACCCTCTCCGATTTCCGTTGCGGATATCTGAAGATTGAACATATCCTTGCCTTCCTTGGCAATCCAGCTCATAAGGAGTCTGTCAAGGTTGGCTATTATACGCTCCTTAACATCATCTACGGTATAGATATTCTTGATACCTGCAACCTTATCTATAAGAACGTCATGATCACCTATCTTGCAACTGAAAGTACCGAATGCTCTTATAGGCATTCCGCCGGGAAGTCCGGGTGCCTGTAGATTAATGGCATTCTTAGTTCCCCACTTAACAGTCTGCTCCTTGGTATTGATGAAGAGCACCTCTGCCTTGAACGGTGAATTGAAGCCGAACTTGAAGCTCTTAAGGGTTGTCAGGAAAGGAATGATCTCTGTCTCAATGTCATACTCTCCGTCATCCTCAAAAACTCCCTCTATTGCTCCGTTATGGAGGAATATCGCATCCTGACCGGGACGGATTATAAGCTTTGAGCCCTTCTTGATCTCATTGTTATCCCACTTCCAGAACAGGATTCCCTCTCTGTCTTCGTTCCACTCCACCACATTAAGTAACTGATTCTTGATAAAGCCCATGTAATTCCTCCTTTTCTTTATCCGAATTATGCACTATATGTATAATATCACAAGTTGTCTGTTTTTTACACTTTTTCTTTATTTTTCGTTCTTGCCGTCCTTGTTTTTGGTATATCCGAGCTTCTCACTGTATCCGTCCACCATCTTCTCGATCAGAAGCTTCTTGATATATACATCCAGAACAAGCAGGGTTATAAAGGAGAACATCGTAAGTATCTCCTCATCCTCTCCCTTGGCATCCGGAAAAATTCCTGTCGCGGTATGATAAGTATTCAGAAGATCCTCTTTTATCGAATCCGTAAGGCCCTCTGCCGTCAATCTTATCGCCTCATATACATCCTCAACGGAATAAGGCTTATCATCCCTTCCCTCTCCAAAGTATTTCTCCTTGATGGGCTTTAGAGCCACATCAATGTCATTGATCGAGAGAATGTTCTTGAAATAGTAGATAAAGAGCAGGATATACATATGCTCCCTGCTGTACTTCTTCTTATCCGGCGGGGGGAGTATATTGCTCTTGGCATAGTTGTTGATCATAGTCTTGGTCAGCACCTTATCGACTCCCGGATTGCGGGTTGTGTTCTTAAGTCTGCTCTCCATAAAGGTCGTGACCTGATCCATGTATAATTCTATGTTAGGTATATCCGCTGCCTTGATGTAGTCGATCCTGTCCAGACTTGCCATAAGGCTTCCGATCAAATCATCAATATCAAGTGTCATAGCTCTTCCTCTTTGATTATACCAAGCCTTTTGAACGCCTTCTCATATCCTTCACAGCCGTAATTCAAGGATCTGTTCACTCTGCTTATTGTAGCTGTGGAAGCGCCTGTCTTCTCTGCTATATCCATATATGTCTTCTTCTGTGTGAGCATCGTTGCCACCTCATACCTCTGTGAAAGGGACAATATCTCGTTGACAGTGCACAGATCCTCGAAGAAATCATAGTATTCCTCCTTGGTCTCAAGGCACATTATGGCATCCAGCATATGATCAACTGCTTCTGTATGTATCTTCTTATTCATCGGGTCACTTTCTCCTTAATGACTATTGGCTATTATTCTTTGCTATTGTCTGTGGCTGTCTCGGCGCTCTCATTGCTTTTGTTATCATCCTTTTTGTCACTGTCTGTTCCAAAAGCCGACTTGTCCAGCATCTCCATATTGACATTGCCTTTTATTACTGCCGTCTCATCCATAGCCATGAGCTTTGTTGTAATATCACCGATGATCTGACCCTTGGCCTCTATCTCAACCTTATTATCGGCATCCACATTACCCAATACCTTACCTGCAAGATTGAGACTTGATGCCGTAACATTACCGTTGATGACACCGGATGGTCCTACGACCAGATCTCCCTTGGTTGTAATCCCTCCGTTCACCTGTCCGTCAACTCTCATTATAGCCGAATCTGCGACAATATCACCATTTACCGTAGTTCCTGCACCTATTACGGTATTTTCACCATTAGCTACATTTCCTCTGTTCTTTCTGCCCATTATATTCATCCTCCAATCAACACCCGAATAATACCCATCAGCCTTCTATCTTAAGCATCTCTGTCGGCTTGATATATTCGTCATCCTTAAGTATCTGATAAGCCATCTTGGCTGTCGTATCGTTCTGCGCCGGTTCAAGCTCATACAGAAGTCCGCCTCTTGGAACCTCATCACCCTGCTTAACCTTAGGCTCAGTACCTGCTCTGTATACAGTCACATAACCATTGCCGTGATCTATCCGAACCTCCCAGCCGTATGTGCTTTCCTCGGCTACCAGCGACACCGTACCGTCACCGGCTGCTATCACATATGTCCCTTTGCTTGCTGAGAACTCGATCATCGGTCTCTCAACGGTCTGCCCGTCTATACGAAGCTGTTCATCCTTCTCACTTAAGTCAGCCGCTCCGGAAAGCGGGAATCCGGTTGGCAGACTCTTCTCTTCAATCTGTGCCACTACCTCGGTCTTCTGATTGACAGTCTCGCTTAATATTGCCACCTTCTCATCCAGTTGCTCATTGCTTATGCTCAGCCTGTCATTCTCTTCCTGCAGGGATGCTATAGTCTCTTTATAGACAGCCTCCCTCTCTTTTGTAACAGCCGCATCATAGGTCTCATAGCCCACGAATCCGATAACAGTAAGTGTCAGGATTGCTACAATTATCTCATAGACCTTTAGTAATCCGTGTGTGTATCTTCTTGATTTTACATTGGCCTTAGGGTCATTGGATATCGTAAGTGCATAATAGTATGATGCCTTGCGTTTTTTCTTTTTGCCTTTGCCTGTTGCCAAAACACAAACCTCCTTAATACGCCTACACTCTGGTTTCACACTTTACCCTTTTAAAATAATACAGAGTCTATAATATCAGATATGAACGAAATTATCAAATTTTTAGTTTTTTTACTGTACTTTTAACTATCCGTATGCTATTCTATGAGTGTTGTAATTGGGCAACGCTTATATTTTTTTGGAGGACTTTTGCATGAACAAAGGTACAGTAAAGTGGTTCAACAATCAGAAGGGTTACGGCTTCATCAGTGATGAGTCAGGCAAGGATGTATTCGTACATTATTCCGGACTCAACATGGAGGGTTTTAAGTCCCTTGATGAAGGTGCTGCTGTTGAGTTCGAAGTCGTTAACGGCGAGAAGGGACCTCAGGCAGTCAATGTGACCAAGCTGTAATTTATCGATTACGGCATTCAATCTTAAGACGATGTGCCTGTTCTATACTTGATATGTTTAATAGATATATGAATTATATGAATTAGCAGTGGTTTTTGGATTAGAAAAGAGTCGGTCTTACAGACCGGCTCTTTTATATTATGTACCGGATGATCATTATGTTATATTAATGTATAAGCTCCTCCATAGGAAGGTCGCCTCCGAATATATCCAGCGCACTCCCAACCGTATAATCCACTCTTCCGTTGCCATACTCTTCTATCTTCGCTACATCCCGAAGACTCCTTACACCGCCGGCATACGTTATCTTAAGGCCGTCACAGCTTCCGAGTATCTTAAGGAGCTCCTCATCGATCCCCTGCTTAAGACCTTCCACATCCACCCCGTGGATCAAAAATTCATCACAATAATCTGCCAGATCATAAAGTGTTCTCTCATTAAGCTTCACCTCGGTGAAGGTCTGCCATCTGTTGGTAACAACAAAGTAACATCCGTTATTACACCTACAGCTCAAGTCGAAAACAATACGTTCCTTGCCTACAGATTCAATAAGCTTGTTTATTTTATTAAAAGATAATTTAACTTCATCGAAGATATATGATGTCACTATTACATGGCTTGCTCCGGCTTTAACGAATATCGGGGCATTATCCGCATCTATCCCGCCTCCGATCTGAAGACCTCCCTGATAAGCCTTAAGCCCTTTCAGGGCTTCAGCCTTAGATGCCTCATATTCTTCTGTACCGGGCTTATTAAGCATGATCATATGTCCGCCGGTCAGGTTCTTCTCCTTATAAAGCATGGCATAATACTCTGCCCCTTTGACGCTTACGAAGTTCTCTTTGGCATTCCCCGTCTCATCCGACAGGCTTCCTCCGACTATCTGCTTGACCCTTCCGTTATGTATATCGATGCATGGTCTGAATCTCA
>DGII01000093.1 GCA_002393095.1 Lachnospiraceae bacterium UBA3826
CTACCATTGAACTACACCCGCAAAATAAAGAATATATACTTTTTCAAAGAAGTCGGGGTGACAGGATTCGAACCTGCGACTTACTGGTCCCAAACCAGGCGCTCTAGCCAAGCTGAGCCACACCCCGTAGCTTAAACGCAAGTGAAATTATAAAATAGCGTTTCCAACCTGTCAACTGTTTTTTATACACTACAGGTTACACACATGTATCGGCTTACGCAAGATAATTGATCTCAAAATGTGCCTCTCCCCCGTCATCTATTGTCATCATTATATAACTGGGCCTGCGGTTCTCCTGTCTGGGATATGTAAGCGAACCGGGATTGACGGCGATTACATCTGAGGATATGTCCACCACCGGTCTGTGTGTATGACCGTACATCACTATATCACAGCCTCTTGCTCTGGCTTCCTGCTTAAGTATCTCATTGCCCATCGAGATATAATAGTGATGCCCATGGGTTACCATTACCCTATATCTGCCTATGCTTAACTCTGCATCCTTAGGTGTATCGGAGAAGTAGTCATTATTGCCCTTCACCAGACATACCGGACAACCGGGCGCCATGGTTATGGTCGTATCGCTTCCATCGGTATCTCCGCAGTGTATGACCATATCAAGGGGCGCAAGCTTTTCCACGAGCTGCAGATACAGACTGTTGTGTCCGTGGGTGTCGCTTACTATAAGTATCTTCTTAGGGGTATTGTCACTCATCTTTCATCTCATCCGTCCAAAGTCTGTCATAGCTTCTTAGCCAGCAATTCACGCATCTTCATAAGAGCCTTCCCCCTGTGGCTTATGCGATTCTTCTCATCCGGATCAAGCTCGGCGCTGTACAGTCCTCTGTCCGGAAGATAGAATATGGGATCGTAGCCGAAGCCGTTAATGCCCTTCTCTTCATATCCGATAGCGCCCTCGTAGGTCTCCTGTGCGCTAAGCTCACTTCCGTCAGGCATCACGCAGGCTATAGCGCATACGAATCTCGCGCTTCTCTTATCCTCAGGGACACCCTCCATGCGTCTTAGTATCTCTGCATTCTTGATGGAATACGGAGTATCCTCACCCAGATACCTTGCGCTGTATATGCCCGGCTCACCGTTAAGGGCATCCACTACAAGTCCCGAATCATCCGCCAGAACTATATCATGTATAAAGCCCGACTGCCTGCATCTGGCAGCTATTGCTCTGGCCTTGATAAAGGAATTCTCAAGAAAGCTCTCTCCGTCTTCGACCACGTCCGTCTCCACTCCGGCCTCTCTCATTGATACTATCTCAATGTCAAAGTCCGACATGATCTCTCTTATCTCCCTCATCTTACCCTGATTGCCGGTAGCGAATACTATTCTTGTACGATTATTGGCAGCATCGGCCTTTTCCCGAATTGCCTCTTCATTCTGTCTCATCTGATACGATCAGTCCTTTCCTCTCGCCTCGTCTATTGCCTTAAGTATTCCTCTTGCAATATTAGCCTTATATGTATCGCTTAAGAGCGCCTGTGCCTCCTTGGGATTGGTGATATACCCGCATCTTATATATACCGCAGGTCTGTGGCATCTCTTGATATACTCCGAATCGCCTTCCTCTAAGGGGAATATTCCCTCAGCCACCCCTTCTATGGATGTGACTATACTTTTCTCCATCATATCCGCCAGTTCGGAATTGACCAGATGATAATCATAGTATGCGTCATCATAGTATACCGATGTCCCTATGACATTCGTGTCATTATTACTTCCGACACCTATCTCTATCACCATATCCGGATCGACGATATCAACGAACTTATATCTTTGCTCAAAGGTCGGCGCTGTATCCGTATCTCTTGTCAGGAATATTCCCAGACTCTCATCGGTATTGAGGCTTTCCACGAAGCGTGCCACCGACAGTGCCACATCGCTCTCCTTAAGTCCCGGAACCGCCTTGCCCGGATCGTTGCCTCCATATACGGGATTGATCAGCACCTTGTATTCATACTTATGCTCACTGAGCCTGATACCGGCATCCCCCACCAGATATTCATATGAGGAATTGGTCTCCATAAGCTCTCTGCTCTCTACCGCCGCAGGTGCTTTATATATATAATTGTAATAGTAATATCCGATTCCCGTAGCTATGGATACTAAGATCATAAGCGGGATCATTACCCATTTCTTCATACTTCCTTATGCATTCTCCTGCCTTCTCTTAGGCGGCTTGGGCCCCATGAAGGAATAGAATCTGGTCTGAAGCATACCGTTATATATCTTACGGTTTTTATCCGCTTTACGTCCGATCGCCTTCTCAGCCTCATCATATGATGTGATCATATACAATGAGAAGTCATTAAGCCCCTTATATTGTCTTCCAAGCGCAGCATACAGCTCACCCAGTTCGGATCTGTCCATCAGCCTCTCGCCATATGGCGGGTTCGTAATAATGAAACCATATCTGCCGGGATGCCGCAATTCGGATACGTCCCTTTTCTGAAAATGTATCAGCTTATTGACACCTGCAAGCTCAGCGTTACGCCTCGCCACAGCCAATACCTCATCATCAATATCGTATCCCTGGATATCCGTCTCTATATCCGTATTGACCATTTCCCTCGCTTCATCATAGGCGTCCTTCCATACCCTTGCAGGAACTATCTGTTCCCACTCGCTTGCCCTGAACTCCCTGTTAAGTCCGGGGGCTATATTGGCGGCCATAAGTGCTGCCTCTATAGGGATGGTGCCGCTTCCGCAGAAGGGATCTACCAGTATCCTGTCCGCTCTCCACGGCGTGAGCATTATGAGTGCCGCTGCAAGATTCTCGGCTATTGGAGCCTTGGCGGTTAGAAGCCTGTAGCCTCTCTTATGAAGCGAATCACCTGTAGTATCCAGACCCACAGTGACCTTATCCTTATATATGAAGGTACGCACGGGATAGTCCGTTCCGGACTCCGGGAACCTCTCCACATGATAGGTCTGCTTCATCCGCTCGACCATGGCCTTCTTCATGACAGACTGTATGTCAGACGGGCTGAAAAGCCGGCTTTTCACACTGCTTGCCTTAGTCACCCAGAATCTTCCGTCGGAGGGTATATACTCCTCCCACATAAGAGCCTTGGTTCCCTCGAAGAGATCATCCCATGTATATGCATCAAAGGAGCCCACCTTAATAAGTACTCTCTCCGCTGTTCTTGAATTGATATTGATCCGTGCCACTGCCTCCGCATCACCTATGAAAGTGACACGACCGTCATCTACCTCCGATATATCATAGCCCAGATCATTAATCTCTCTCTTAAGCACCGCCTCAAGTCCGAAGTGACACGGTGCAATCAGTTCCATTGTATTCATATCATTTAATCAGAAATTATCCCTGAAGAATCTGTACAAGAGCCACGCAAGTATCGCAACACCGATAACCGGACTAAGCGCCACGGCAATCTTGCCGGCTATTACAAGCAGCATTATTCCGGCAAGTACACCTCCGAGTCTGACAATTCCCATGGGTACTGCTATATCTCTGCCCTTCCTTGTCACTATATGAAGCTTACCGTCATATATTCCCGTTCCTCTGGGCTCACCATAGCCATCCTCACCAAAGCCTCCATAACCGTAAGCTCTGCCATCACTTCTGTCATCGCTCCCGTATCCGCTCTCGGTATACGACCCGTCCACGGTATCATCCCTGCTTGCCACTATCGACTTGGCTATCAGCCTCGGATCGCCGAGTCCGGCCAGCACATCCTCTTCGGAGCTGCCCTTTCGTATGGCTGTATCTATATAATCCTGATAATAATCTATCGTATCATTTACAAATGCCGGATCGCCTACCTCTGAGATGTGGCGGCGAAGCATATCTATGAATTCTACCTTATTCACCTTCACTCTCCTTATCGGTGTCCGTTACGGTACTCTTAACCGGTTCTGCCTCTGCCGTATCCAAAGCCCTGCCCTTATCCAGAATGGGAACAAGGAAGACAAAGCCCAGTATGCATACCGGTATGCATATGAGCGCTATGAACTGGGAGGTGGACAGCACGCCTACATTTCCTCTCGCATCATTACGCAGGAATTCGACGAAGAACCTTCCTATACTGTAGAGCAATATCCACAGTATCGTGGTCTGAAAGCGCTTGCGCGGCTTGGAAGAAAACCATATAAGGACTGCCGCTATAACAAAATCTCCCGCCGAGCTTATAAGCTGTGTAGGGATGAGTCTGACATTATTGGGCGCAAAGCTTGAGTGAGTGAATACCACTCCTAATGGTGATGCTGTCTCCCTTCCGTAGCAGCACCCTGCCAGGAAGCAGCCTATACGACCGCAGCCCTGCGCGATAGCCACCGATGGCGCCATAAGATCTATATAGTCAAAGCCGTTGACCTTTTTAAGCTTACAATATCCGAGAGATGCCAGTATCCCACCGATCAGACCACCATATACCACGAAGCCCTCTGACGAGAGAAAGCTTAGCGGATCTTTGATAAAATCGCTCCATTCGGTGATGATAAAGAGCACCTTAGCCGCTGCGAAGCCAAGTACTACGGCCGTGATCGTAAGGCCGTATACCAATTCCCCGTTCATACCGCGTTTAACGGCTCTCTTATCTCCTATGAGCATGGCAAGGATCACTCCAATGCCTATCATCAGCCCGTAGCCATATATAGTCACGGGGCCTATTGTCAACAACTCATTATGCATATCTACCACCATACCGGGCACTCCATGCGAGGCGGCAAGCCGAATATAAGCTTCGTCAATGCCATTATCCGGTTTGGCTCGGTACAAACCGGTACTCACAGCTTATAACATTGCAACATTCACATTATACTCTTATGTCATGTTTTAAGTCTATTAAATCATTATAAATCTTTTATGGGTTCTCAGTCTTATATGTATCTGCGGGCTTCTCCCCGTGGATATGACGCATATGCATACATATAAGGATGAATACCGTAACCGAAAGCAGTGACAGTATGATACCTGATATAAGCCCCTGCGGTACATACTTAAGCTCTATAACATGTCTTCCCGTAGTCAGGTCTATGGCATACATCATGCCGTATGCCAGCTTGGGCACAGTCCTGACCCCGTCCACGTATACTTTAAAGCCCTGATCATACGGAATGCTCAGTATGAGATATCCATCATCCTTAGCCTCCAAGTGCCCTGTAAGCCTTCCGCCGCAATAGCCTCCATTATCTATATACAATGTGTCAGTATTAAGTCTTCCTATGACATCATTGTATACATCATCCTGCATACGATATAGCTTCATATGCAGGTCTGCGCCGTCCTCGTTGCTTATATTCACAGTGTCACCGGCATCAAGGTACCCTATGTTGATTATATATGGATTCTTAAGCTTCTTATACTCCGTATCTCCGAAGGGCGCCGACACCTTGAGAGTATCTATCTTCTTGGTATCACAATACGCTATATAATATCCGTCATCCGTTACCGTAATATCTGCGTTGTCCGACTGATATACGCTGTCCGTGCAGATATACAGCGGATACTCCGAACCCAGAGCCTTAGCCAGCATATTCTGCCTCTCAACCGGATCGATATCCTTCTTACCTGATGCATCTGCCATATTCGCTTTATCCTTATAAGCGAATGCAGTCATGTCATAATCGGATATAAGGGCTGATACATCTGCCTCCGATTCATACAGCATATAGCCTACAGGCAGTGTATTGTCATATTCATACAGATTGACGACACCGCTTTTAGCCGTCCTTTTTATCTTAACCCCCGCAGGATTCACTGAAGCAGATGCCTCCTTATCCGTACCTGCCGGACGCATCCTGCTTACCCACATATCATCATCCTTATCCTCAACGAATACATACTTATCCGCAAGGAGCGCTCTCATGAAAGGAGTCACTCCATCGGCACAGAAGAATACCTTACTCGAACGCATTCCATAGTCCGAATAGAAGCTGTTGACCAGCCCGTTGCCTATGGATGAGAACATGGACAGGGACGGATAGGCCTTAAGCATCGCATCATTATTGGTAAGCCTGTTCTCCCGCTCAAAACGATACAGCCTCCCGCCTGTCTCATCCAAAGCCTCGGAATTGAGCGCAAGCTCATTGTAGCTGTCATAGAGATGCTTATAATCGTCGAAATTCTGAAGATATGCTGTCCTTGAGACAGTGGGCACGCTTGTAAGTGACATATTGATCCCTGCTTCAAGAATCGCAACCATTATCGTCACATATGTCATAAGTCTTCCCGGTTCATCAAGCTGTCTGTATATGTACATGAGTACAAGATATATGCATACCACAACAGCAGAGAGTGCAATGCTCCTCTCCGTCACCGCCTCATCCGTGACAAATCTCTGTACACACACAAGGCTTCCCATGGATACAAGTGATATGATACACAGCTCTTTGCGCGAGTATTCCCTGATATGCATAAGCGCTTCATAGCACATGCTAAGGAGTAGGAAAATATACAGGTAGGACTGTCTGGCCGGAAGTGAATCGGGATAATTGAATCCGTGCCATATGAAAGCCAGTATATTCACCGAGAAGCTGCAGAATAAGAAAAGCAGCAGGCTAAGACGACCAAGCTTCTCCCTTATGGATATCTGCCTGCAAATCACATATAGCGGAAGCAGGATGAATATCGCAACCGAGGCATATATGTTGGGCCAGTGATCAAGCCCTGTCTCCACCTCCACATCCATAAGATGTCTGCCGATCATTTCATATACGGGAAAATAAGCTTTGATATCGGATGGAAATGACGTTCCTATGAACTTGGTCAGCCTGACAGACATGTATGAGGGTATTAGAAGGAACGCGACGATACCGCCGGATAGAAGCGAACACCCCGCAAAGGCCCCCGTTATCCTAAGCAGTGCAGTTAATCCGTGACATAGCGGCCCATTCCCGTCAAAGGAGCCGGCAGCAGCCTTCGGAATAAGCACCGTAAGATAGTAAAGCACCAGAAAGATGCACAGCATGATACTCAGGTAATAGTTGCATATAAGTGACAAAGCAAGCGATATCACATAGAGTCTTATGCTCCTGCCTCCCGACTCTACAAGCCTCTCAAGTCCAAGTATTACCAGTGGAGACAGTGCGACCACATCAAGCCACATCACATCCCAGTTATACGCCGCAATATAACCGCTTAGCGCATAGAAGGTGGAAAAGACAAGTATCAAGGGGTCTTTGCTTTTGAACCTCTCACTTATATATACGGAGAATGTAAGACCACACAGACCGATCTTGATCACTGCCTGACAGCTCTGGAATTCGATCAGAAATCTCTCAGGTATCATGACGGCTACCAGATTAAAGGGACTGGAGAGATAGTAATCATAGAGTGCCGTAAAGTTCACACCCAGTCCGCCGTTAAAGCTGTAGAAAAGTCCGCTGCCGTCACTTATCCCTCTTAAAGCATGATAAAAGTCGGTAAGGAATGGAAAATACTGATGATACATATCAATATGAAGAAAACTCCTGTCACCGAAGGGATATATCTTCACGCAGGCAAAGATAGTAACCATCACGAACACAGGAATGAAAAATGCCGAAACGTATATTCGATTACTATGCACATATGCGCAGGCTTTTCTCATTATTATCCTCATACCATATGGGTGAATGACTGTCAATGCAGTCGGCTGATTCAGACAATAACCCGATGCAGAAGAGTTGCATCGGGTTATTCATCATTCTATCGTTTGATCTCTTTATGAGTTCATACTCTTAAGATACTTCCGTATCCTACAGGAATGCCTTGACGGAATCATATACTCCGTCAGCATCAAGTCCGAACTTATGTATGAGCTGTGCAGCCGTACCGGACTCACCGAATACATCCTGTACACCTATCTTCTTCACAGGAACGGGATGGTTCTCACATAACACATCACACACAGCGCTTCCGAGACCTCCTATCACTGAGTGCTCTTCGACTGTCACTACCTTGCCTGTCTTCTTCGCTGACTCTATTATGATATCCTTGTCTATAGGCTTAATGGTATGAATATTGATCACCTCAGCGTTGATTCCGTCAGCTTCAAGCTTCTTCGCCGCACCCAGAGCACTGTCTACACATATGCCGGTGGCGATTATGGTTACATCCTTTCCGTCAGTCAGCTTCTGTCCCTTACCGATCTCGAACTTATAGTCCGGTCTGTCATTAATCACGGGAACAGCCGCACGACCGAATCTTAAGAATACAGGTCCGTTATACTCAAGAGCCGCTCTTACCGCTGCTCTGGCTTCAACATCGTCACTCGGAACGATCACTGTCATGCCGGGGATGGTACGCATAAGTGCTATATCCTCATTACACTGATGCGTGGCTCCGTCTTCACCTACAGTAACACCGGCATGTGTGGCGCCGATCTTCACATTGAGATGAGGATATCCGATGGAGTTACGTACCTGTTCGAAATTCCTTCCTGCGGCGAACATTGCAAAAGAAGAGATGAAGGGTATCTTACCGCATGTTGCCAATCCCGCTGCAATACCTGTCATATTGGCTTCCGCGATACCGCAATCTATATGTCTGTCAGGATATGCCTTCTTGAAAACTCCTGTCTTGGTCGCACCTGCAAGGTCTGCATCAAGCACCACCATATTCGGGAAGTCCTCGGCACACTCTACGAGAGCATTACCATAGCTCTCTCTGGTAGCTACTTTTTTAATATCACTCATAATAATCTCCTTATTGTGTTATCTTAATGGGTTGCATCCGCTATCTGAGGCTCTCATCGATCTTCTCAAGATCCTTCATTGCCACTTCGTACTCCTCATCATTGGGAGCCTTGCCGTGCCATCCGACGCTGTTCTCCATATAAGATACGCCCTTACCCTTGGTAGTCTTCATTATGATTGCCGTAGGCATCCCCTTTGTAGCCCTTGCTTCGCCAAAGGCAGCTCTTATAGCGTCAAAGTCATGTCCGTCTATGCAGATCACATGGAAATTAAATGCTTCGAATTTCTTATCTATCGGATATACATTACATACATCCTCGACCTTACCGTCTATCTGGAGACCGTTATTATCAACTATCACAGTGAGATTATCAAGCTTGTGGGCACCGGCGAACATCGAAGCCTCCCATACCTGACCTTCCTGAATCTCTCCGTCTCCCAATAAAGTGTATACTCTGTAGTCCTTATTATCAAGCTTGCCTGCAAGAGCCATGCCAACCGCTGCGGATATTCCCTGTCCCAGAGAGCCCGAACTCATGTCTACACCGGGTGTCTCCTGCATGCAGGGATGCCCCTGTAAGTAAGAGCCCAGATGTCTGAGTGTCGGAAGATCCTCCACCGGGAAGTAGCCCCTGTTGGCCAAAACCGAATACAGACCCGGAGCAGTGTGACCCTTTGATAAGACAAAACGATCTCTGTTCTCCATCTTAGGATTCTTCGGATCTATATTCATCTCCTCGAAATAGAGGAAGGTGAACATATCTGCCGCCGACAACGAGCCGCCCGGATGTCCTGCCTTAGCTCCGTGAACTGCAGTAACAATGCCTTTGCGGACCGCATTTGCATATCTCTTAAGTTCTAAATTGTCCATGATACCTCCTAATGTACTCTGTGTTCGTGCTCGTGCACGAACTAACTATATCATACTTTGACCGACTTGTCATCTCCTGTTTTGCCATAAAAGGCGATAAACACTATTTCTTAGCCTGTCCGTAGTATGCATTCGCGCCGTGCTTGCGGAAGTAATGCTTATCCTGCAGCTCCTTGGGTGCAGGCTTAACATCCTTGCATATAAGCTCTGTTCTGAATGCCATCTTGGCAACCTCCTCCACCACTACAGCGGAATGTACTGCCTCTATAGCATCTCCGCCCCATGCGAAGACTCCGTGGTTCTTGCATAAGACTGCGGGAGTGGCTATAGGATCTATATTCATCCTTCCGAACTCGTTCACTATAAGGTGTCCCGTATTCTCCTCATAAGCATCCTCTATCTCCTCAGCGGTAAGGCATCTGAGGCACGGTATCTCTCCATAGAAATAATCCGCATGCGTGGTGCCGTAGCACGGAATGCTCCTTCCTGCCTGAGCCCATGATGTAGCGTAGGAAGAATGTGTGTGAACCACACCTCCGACACCGGGGAATGCCTTATATATCTCAAGGTGTGTCGCTGTGTCGGATGAAGGTCTGTAATCTCCCTCTACTACCTTGCCTTCCATATCAAGCACCACCATATCATCAGGCTTAAGCACATCATACTCCACCCCGCTCGGCTTGATAACAAAAAGCCCCTTTTCCCTGTCTATTCCGCTTACATTACCCCATGTAAAGGTAATAAGCTTATACTGCGGCAGAAGCATATTCGCCTCATATACCTGCTTTTTAAGTTCCTCTAACATGATAATCCTCCATATAATACAAGCGCTCTGCGCTTTTACTTTATAATACCTCTACTGCCGCTTTCTCAATTGTAAGTCCCTTGCGATACTTCTCCATGAAGGTCTCGAAGCCTTCGATATCTTCCTTGGCCGGCATAAGTCTGCTTCCCTTGTTGCCTGCGAATATCACATTGCTTAAGTAATCGCCAAGGCTCTGCCCCTCATTCCTGCCTGACATGTATGCGGCAAGCAGTGCAGCGCCCCATGCTCCGCCCTCTCCGGCGGTCTCCATTACTGATACGGGTGCATGTATGGCGGCAGCGGCGAAGCTCTGACCTACCTTCTCGGTCTTAAAGTATCCGCCATGTCCCAGCATCTCATCCACCTCCACATGCTCCTCCTTAAAGAGTATGTCAAGTCCTATCTTAAGGGCGGCGAATGCCGAATACAGATGCATCCTCATGGCATTGGCCAGAGTGAACTTATCATCAGCCTTACGAACGAATAAGGGCGCTCCCTTGTCAAATCCGGTAACAGGCTCTCCCGATACATAATTGTATGATATAAGTCCGCCGCAATCCGGGTCTCCGTCCATGGCAACCGAATAGAGCTTGGTGAAGAGTTCGTTCATATCAGGCTTCTGTCCCATAAGCTCACAGAACTCCTTGAACATATTCACCCATGCATTGATCTCTGATGTACAGTTATTACAGTGTACCATTCCCACAAGAGCACCGTCCGGAGTAGTCACAAGATCTATCTGCGGATATACCTTACTAAGCTCCTTCTCCAGTACTACCATGGCAAAAATCGATGTACCTGCGGATATATTACCCGTACGCTTTGATACACTGTTGGTCGCAACCATGCCCGTACCTGCATCACCCTCCGGCGGACACAGTGCAATACCTGCCTTAAGAGCACCGCTTTCATCAATTAACCTCGCACCCTCTTCGGTAAGTGTGCCCGCAGCCTCACCTGCTGACAATACCTTGGGTCTTATATCCTTAAGCTTCCATGGATACCCCTTGGAGGCTATCATCTCGTCGAATTTCTCCGTCATCTTCGCATCATAATCGCCTGTTGCGATATCTATGGGGAACATACCGGACGCATCTCCCACGCCGAGTACCTTACAGCCCGTAAGCTTCCAGTGTACATATCCGGCAAGTGTAGTGAAGAAGTCGATATCCGCTACATGCTCCTCTCCGTTAAGTATGGCCTGATACAGATGCGATATACTCCATCTCTGGGGAATATTGTAATCAAATGCGCGTGTAAGCTCATCTGCTGCCTGCTCGGTGATCGTATTCCTCCATGTACGGAAAGGAACCAGAAGCTCCCCTCGCTTGTCAAAGGCAAGATAACCGTGCATCATTGCGGAAAAGCCGATGGAAGCAAAGCTTGTGACAGTAATGTCATATTTCTCCCTGACATCCTTAAGCATATCGGCATAGCAAGCCCTCAGCCCCGACCATATATCATCAAGAGTGTATGTCCATATTCCGTTATCCAGTCTGTTCTCCCAGCCGTGTCCTCCCGAAGCCAGTGTGTTGCCCTTGTCATCTATCACGACTGCCTTGATCCTCGTAGAGCCGAACTCTATACCGAGAATTGCCTTACCCTGTTCGATTATTGTCCTGTTATCCACTTTTCCCTCCTTAATATCCTTGCATCCGATCATCCGTTAAGTAACGATCCGTCCTGTATAAATAAATCCACTTTACAGATTATCCCTATCCTTTCAAACCGTAAAGTGGATTTCTACCGAAGATGTTTGATTTTTCTATGATGGGTAATAGGTAATGCATCATAAGCAGCACACCTAATACATGATCCTGTCTCGTCCCTGCTCCTTACCCATATACAGCTTATTATCCGCATCCTTGATATTCTGGTTAAGAGGCATATTCTTATCATATTCCGTAAGTCCGTAGGTCAGGGTCACACGTATCTTCTGGTCACCGGACATCACCACCGTCTTACGAAGCTCACTCTGAATGGTATAGAGTACGCTCACCGCATCGTCTCCGTTCATGTTGGGGAAGGCTATGAAGAATTCCTCACCGCCCCATCTTGCCACAAAGCCTTTATCCACCGTACAGTTCATGAGTACCCTTGCTACCGCCTTAAGCACCAGATCTCCTATGTCATGGCCGTAGGAATCATTGACTCTCTTAAAATGATCTATATCACATATACATATGCTGCATATCATCTCGTCAGCTTTCCTGGCAAAATCCTCAAGATACTCCATCGCCATACCCCTGTTATTAAGTCCCGTCAGAGGATCTGTATTGGCCTTCTCCTTAAGCTTCTTGTTGTACTCGATAAGCTTGCCCTCAAGTGACTGGCTCTCATTGGAGAAGGTGTATACCGATATACATATACACAGCAAAACCACGAACATCGTGGCATCCCTTATATATTTCTGTCCTGCCATACCCGGATCAAGAAAAGGATCGGTGTCTCCGAAGAGATTGAACATGAACATGTATATTCCGAAAAGGATAACACTGAATATCACTTTGGCGGCAAAATGCTCATTGATCGCAAAGAAAAAGATTATTATCAGGAAAGCCGGAAATACCTGAAAGCTTGAATTGAATCCGAACAGGCAGAGCATTGTAAAGCCCCATATGGCAGTGATCAGTATAAACGACCATACCGTCGTCAGCTTATGGACTCTGTATGACTGTATCAATATCACAAAGTACAGAAGTCCGAATACAAAATTGCCCGCCATTGCCACCACCTGACCCATGATGGCAAGTGCCAGAACATTGCAGGCAAAATAAGCTATCAGCACAAGGCATAGCTTCCTTATAAGAACGGGCATCTTCTTGGACTCGTTCTCATGTATCGTCTCTTTATTAAGCAACTGTCTTAAGTTATTCATCCCTTTCATCCCTATAAACCTGTATACACCTATATATGTACCGTAATCATTGCAAAAGCATTATATCGTATGCCGTATCATCCACGGTGACTGCCGTTACATCCTTCACCGCACTGAATATATCCTCATCGACATATTCATACTTATCCGGTGTCACTCCGTTCTCCAGATCCTTGATTATCTTATCAACCCTCGGCCCATGAAGAGGATTACACTCACCTATGCACGATATCTTACCGGCCTTGGCATCCGCTATTGCCTCCTCGCTTACCCCGTCGAAGGATATCACCATGATCTGACCCTTATCAATGTTGCTCCCGACCCTCTTGCCTGCTGCCTCGATAGCCTCTATTGCGCCGAAAGCCTCATTGTCGTTCTCACAGTAGACAACATTGATATTATCATATTGCCTGAGAAGTCTGGCTGTGGTCTCACGTCCTTTGGCCTGCGTATACTCGCCTGATGCCTCTGCTATAAGATTCCATCCGTTGCGGTCTACGGCCTCCCTCAGTCCCTTCGACCTCCCAAGCTGTGCCGATGAACCGAGCGTACCCTGAATATTGACTATACCGACCTCGGAAGGCTCTATCTCCTTCAGCTCACAGTAGCTTCTAAGCCACTCACACACCTTCCTGCTCTCCAGTTCAAAATCCGATCCTACCCAGCATGTAAAAAGGCTCTTATCCTCCACAGCGACCTGTCTGTCAACTACAATGACCGGTATCCCCGCATCCTTCGCCTCGCTAAGTACCGTGTCCCATCCGTCTTCCATAACAGGTGCCACAACTATGTAATCCACTTCTCTCTGTATGAAAGTCCTTATCGAAGTGATCTGATTCTGCTGCTTCTGCTGTGCATCCTCGAATATCAGCTCATAACCGTTCTCTTCGGTAAAGGTCTCTAGCATAGACTCCGTATTGGCCTTGCGCCAATCCGATTCCGCTCCGACCTGTGAAAAGCCAACCACTATAAGGTCTTCCTTCTCTTCCTCACTTACCGGCTCCGGTGTCTCCTGTCTATATCCGCCGCACCCCAGGGTAAAAGATAAAAAACCGACCGCTATGCAAGTACTGAACTTACGCCAATTAATCCTCATACAAAGTCTATTATACTCCAATACACATTCTGATACAATATCAAAACACCCGCAAGCAACTTGCGGGTGTTGAACTCTACATCAGATCTGTGCAGATCTCTATTTCTTAACTGCGCTCTTCTTACGAGCCATTACTACAGACTGTACCACCAGGAATATGCAGAGCATTGCCGCTATCGTGATACCTGTCCACCATGCCTGATCAAGTCCTGCACTCGATACTATATTCTGTATAGTGCTTAATGAAAGCACGCCGAAGAATGTTCCTATGACGTTGCCGACGCCGCCTGTAAGCATCGTTCCTCCGATGATGGAGGATGCAATGGCGTTCATCTCGGCTCCCTGTGCATGTGTCACAGCACCGCTTCCTACGTGAAGGAAGTACACATATCCTCCTATGCCTGCTAAAAGCGAGCAGATCACATGAGAGAGGAATTTCGTCTTTTTAACATTGATACCAAGCATGAGAGCACTCTGCTTGTTACCGCCCACTGCATAGAAGCTTCTTCCAAGCTTGGTCCAGCGAAGCAGGCAGAACATCACGATGACTACAATGAGTGCCACGATCACGCCTATCTCGACATATGCGTTGACGTATTTGCCGAGTTTGTTCACGGAACCCATTCCTGGAACTATTATTCTTGTATCCTTAAGAGCCACGAAGCTCTCATTGGCTACATTGAAGGGATTGGTATTAACTATAGTCGTCATACCTCTTGCGAAGAACATACCCGCAAGAGACACTATGAATGGCTGTATATCGAGGTAAGCCACAAGGAAGCCCTGTACAATGCCGTATGCAAGTCCTATGAGGATCGCAATAAGCATTGATACAGCCACATTACCTCCCTTATAATCAAGGTACACTGCACAGCACATACTTACAAGTGCCGTAACACCGCCCACCGAGATATCTATACCTCCTGTTATCATTACCAGACTCATACCGCATGAAAGGATTATAAGCGCTGCGTTGGCATTCAGTATATTGAAGAATGTCTGCGGCTTTAAGAATCCCTTGCCCTGGAAGATAATGGCTCCTATATACATTAAGAAGAAGACCACTATGGTGATGGTAAGCAGAAGATTGGTATCTGTCATGTTCTTAAACTTCGATGTTATCTTAGACATTGGCTACCTCCTTCTTCTTACCGCTCTTAAGCCTGCTCATGAGCTTGGTCATACTCTCCCTGAAGGTGGGTGCGCTTATGACTACAAGCAGAATTACGACTACTGCCTTGTATGCCGGAAGTGCATCCGAGGGAACATTATACTTAAAGAGTGTAGTTGTAAGAGTCTGTATAACGAAAGCACCGATTATCGATGCCGCCATATTGAACTTACCGCCGCTTAAGGCATTGCCGCCAAGGGCCACAGCTAAGATCGCATCCATCTCTATATCCTTTGCTATAACGGAATAATTGATGGATGAGAGACGGCTTACCTTTATAAGTGCCGCAACTGCCACACATACACCGAGGATCACGAATGTAAGCCACTTGATGAATACCGGATTGATACCGTTAAGTCTCGATGAGCTCTCATTGATACCTACTGCCTGTGTATATAATCCCAGATTCGTGAACTTAAGCACTAAGAATATGATAACTACACAAGCCATTGCTATGAAGAATGGCGTGGGAACCGGTATACCCGGTATGAAGCCTCCGTAATAGGCGAATTTCGGATCACTTATTATGGGAAGCTCGTTATTGTTGATCCATGCAGCTATGGAACGACCTGCCGTATACAGTATAAGAGTCGCCACCATAGGCTGTATCTTGAAGATCGATACCAGTAATCCGTTGAATGCTCCGAAGGCCATTGCTACCAGACAGCCTACGATAAATGCAACGAATACAGGGGTTCTTAAGGTGTCAGGTCTTGTATTGGTGCCGCAAAGCACTCTTAACATGGTAGAGCCTGCTATGGCTATCGCCGCGCCGACACTTATATCCTGTCCGCCCGATGCTGCGGTTACGAGCGTCATACCTATTGCTAAGATAGCAAGCTCGGAGCCGTTATTGATGATCGTTATGATGGGTCCTGACAGAACAGGATTACCGTCACTGTTGACACCCATTGCGATCTTGAAGAAAGTGGGATCGGCTATAAGGTTAAAAAGCAGTAACAGCAACAGAGCCGCTATGGGAATAAATATCTGATTCTTAAGTATTCTACTCATTATTCCTCCTCACCTCCGGCTATAGTATTCATGATCTTGTTCTGGGTCAGATCATCACCCTTAAGTTCGCCCACAACTCTCCTGTCTCTCATGACTATGAGCCGCGAACACGTTCTTAACATCTCGTCCGTCTCGGATGAGATGAAGGTTATGCTCATTCCCTCGCTTGCAAGCTTAAGCACGAGCTTCTGTATATCCACCTTGGTACCTACGTCTATACCTCTTGTGGGCTCATCAAGTATCAGATAATCGGGATGAGTAAGGAGCCATCTTGCAAGTATGCATTTCTGCTGATTACCGCCCGAAAGCGACTTGATCGGTGTATCCGCAGAAGCGGTCTTGATATTGAGCGCCTTGATATATTCATCAGCAAAAGCATTGGCTTCTGCCTTGGAAAAAGGCTTGAAAAATCCCTTCATGACCTGAAGCGCAAGGATTATATTCTCACGGACAGACAGATCGCCGACTATACCGTCCACCTTTCTGTCCTCAGGAAGATAGCCGATACCGTTTTTCATGGCATCAATGGGCTTGTGTATCTTAATGGGCTTGCCGTTCTTCTTAACGCTTCCGGATATTACCCTGTCGGCACCGAAGATCGCCCTTACGCACTCACTTCTTCCTGAGCCGAGAAGTCCGGTGAAGCCATTGACCTCACCCTTATGTATATTAAAATCAAAAGGCTTGATTCCCTCTGTCGAAGCCAGTCCCTCAGCCTCGAATACCGGAGTCTCACCCTCATCTATTGCAGATGCGGCTACATCCGACTTAATATCTGACAGATCATCCAGCTCCTTACCAAGCATCTTGGATACGAGCTGAACTCTGGGCAGATCCTTGATCTCATATTCACCGACGAATCTGCCGTCTCTTAAGACGGTTATTCTGTCGCATACCTCATACACCTGATCCAAGAAGTGCGTTACGAATATGATGCCTACGCCTCTTCCCTTAAGATCACGCATAAGCTTAAAAAGCTTCTGAACCTCCTGATCATCAAGAGATGATGTGGGCTCATCCAGAATAAGAACCTTACAGTCCATGTCCACGGCTCTCGCTATGGCTACCATCTGCTGTACGGCTATAGAACAGCTTCCAAGCTGTTGTGTGGGCTTGGCCGGAATGTCAAGTGATTCCAACATCCTGCCTGCACCTTCATTCATCTTCTTCCAGTTCTGAAGTACATCATCCGAACGTCCGATGTACATGTTCTCAGCAACCGACAGATTGGGACAGAGAGTTATCTCCTGATACACGGTACTGATACCTGCATGCTGCGCATCCTCAGGTGATCTTATGACCACATCATTACCGTCTAACCTTATCTCTCCCTCATCCTTGGTATACACTCCCGTAAGAACCTTGATCAACGTGGATTTACCGGCACCGTTCTCACCCATCAGTGCATGTATCTCACCTTTTCTCAAAGTGAAGTCCACATCCTGCAAAGCCTTTACGCCGGGGAAGCTTTTGTATATTCCCCGCAAAGAAAGCAGAGCATTATTCTCCATCGTGTGTCTTCCTCCAATACCTTAAAATACGGCATAAGCATCAGATCATATTAACTTTTCCGACACCTATGCCGCATATTATCACATAATTATTACTAATTCAGGTTACGTATCCCGGTTCTCTTATCAGATACCGTACTGATCAACGTCTGCCTGTGTAATTGTTGTAGCATCGAAGCCCTTCTCATCCATGATGATTGTCTTCTCA
>DGII01000104.1 GCA_002393095.1 Lachnospiraceae bacterium UBA3826
GGTATGAATATTACTGCCTTCGAGTACGAAGACAGTATTATTGTGGTGGATTGCGGCTTGAGTTTCCCGGATGATGATATGCTCGGTATCGATCTGGTCATACCGGATGTAACTTATCTTGAAGAGAATATAGATAAGGTTAAAGGCTTCATCATAACCCACGGTCATGAGGATCATATAGGAGCGCTTCCGTATGTGCTCAAAAGGGTATGTGTGCCCGTCTATGCAACCAGACTTACAATGGGTCTTATAGAGAGGAAGCTTTCGGAGCATAATCTGTCGGAGAGTGTGAGACGTAAGGTCATTAAGTTCGGACAGTCTGTCAACTTAGGTGAGTTCAGAGTGGAATTCATCAAGACCAATCACAGCATAGTGGACGCTGCGGCGCTGGCTATATATTCGCCGGCGGGTATTGTAGTACATACGGGTGATTTTAAGGTTGATTATACACCGGTATTCGGTGATGCCATAGACCTTCAGCGTTTTGCGGAGATAGGGCATAAGGGAGTGCTTGCACTTATGTGCGACTCTACCAATGCGGAGAGACCGGGCTTTACCCAGTCGGAGAAGACCGTGGGCAAGACCTTCGACACCATATTCAGCGAGCATAACAACAGAAGGATAATAGTTGCGACCTTTGCCTCCAATGTGGACAGAGTACAGCAGATCATCAATTCCGCATATAAGTTCGGCCGTAAGGTGGTCATAGAAGGCCGCAGTATGAACAATGTCATAGAGACGGCACAGAATCTGGGATGTATAAGCATCCCGGACAATACGCTGATACCCATAGAGCTCCTTAAGGATTATCCGGATGAGAAGACTGTCATCATAACCACCGGCTCTCAGGGTGAGAGCATGGCGGCGCTCAGTCGTATGGCTATGGATACGCACAGGAAGATATCCATTACATCCAAGGATCTTATCATTTTCTCATCACATCCCATACCGGGTAATGAGAAGCCTGTTACCAAGACCGTGAATACCCTCCTTGCCAAAGGAGCAGAGGTTATCTTTCAGGATGTACATGTGTCGGGGCATGCCTGTCAGGAGGAGATCAAGCTCATTTATACTCTGGTAAGACCTAAGTTCGCCATACCCGTACACGGAGAGTACAAGCATCTGATGGCGCAGGCACAGCTTGTGAAGGAGCTTGGTATACCGGATGAGAATATCTTCATATTGAACAGCGGTGATGTTCTTGAGCTTAATGAAGAGGGTGCGGCAGTTACCGGTAAGGTTCAGGTGGGCGATGTGCTTGTGGACGGACTGGGTATAGGTGATATCGGCAATGCCGTGTTGCGTGACAGGCAGATACTCTCAGAGAACGGCATCATAATGGCTGTTATGGCTATAGACAGCGCAAGCGGTATACTTCTTTCGGGACCGGAGCTTGTGACCAGAGGCTTCATATATGTGAAGGAGTCTGATGATATAATGGATGAGATGAGAGAGATTGTACAGCTTGCGGTGGAAAGGCTGACTAACAAGGGAGTCAGAGATTATAACAGATTCAGATCGGTGATCCGTGATGAACTGGGAAGCTATATATGGAAGAGTATGAACAGGAGACCGATGATTCTTCCGGTGATCTTGGAGGTGTAGGAGACTGATGGACAGAAGAGTGGATACCAGAGAGATAATCATAACGGTATTCTCGGCAGCACTTAAGGTGGTGCTTTTTGTGATAGCAGCCATGTTCATATACAAGTATGCCCTTATCGGATATGACTACGGATACAGGATATTCGGCGAGAAGCCCATGGCTACGGGTGAGGGACGTAAGGTTTCGGTGACTGTAGGCAGTGACATGGGTGTTAAGGATATAGGACAGGTGTTGGAGAATAAGGGACTTATAAGGGATGCGAAGCTTTTTGTGATACAGGAGAGACTCTCAGAGTATCATGGGACAATAGAGCCCGGAATATATGAGCTTTCGACGGCCATGACTGCCGATCAAATGATAGCGGCCATGTCATCGATGGATGATTCACAAGAGGATAGTGAGGAATCCGTACCGGAGTCAAGCCCCGGCCTTGAAAGTGAAGAATACTATACCGGTGAAGATATACAGACGGACGATGCGGAAGCAGTGAATGAAGGAGCCGAACCCGGAGAGGTCACACAATGATCGTAGAAGAGAGGATGACGGTATTCATTAATTCGCTGGATGCAGGTCTGCCCAAGGCTCTGGCAGAGCTTGAGAAAGAGGCGATAGCCGGTCATGTGCCGATCATCCGCAAGGATATGCAGGCATATCTTAAGTATGAGATGCTTCGCAGCCGGCCGAAGAATATACTGGAGGTTGGTACGGCGACAGGCTTTTCCGCTTTGCTTATGAGCGAATATGCGCCCAAGGCACATATAACCACTATAGAGAATTATGATAAGCGTATCCCCATAGCAAGGGAGAATATAGCGCTTTTTGGCAAGAGCGGGAGCATCACGCTTCTTGAAGGGGATGCACTGGAGATATTGCCTAAGCTTACGGATACTTATGATTTCATATTCATGGATGCTGCCAAGGGGCAGTACATCCACTATCTGCCGGATATAATGAGAGTGCTTGATAAGGGTGGGATACTGGTATCTGATAATGTCCTGCAGGACGGAGAGATAATAGAATCCAAATACGCCGTAGTCAGGCGGGATCGTACCATACATACGCGCATGAGGGAATACTTATATGAGCTTAAGCATAATGAAGGCTTAAGTACTGTGATCCTCCCTGTGGGAGACGGTATTACGGTAAGTGTTAAGATATAATCTGTCAGGAGGAATATAACTGTAATGGGTACAAAAGTGAATGAAGGTCTTGATGAACATATCGATGTGGAGGAGATATTCGGCTGTAATGTCTTCTCCATGGGTGTTATGAGAGAGAGACTTCCCGAAGAGGTATTCAATGAGATCGAAGCAGTGATAGAGCACGGCGGCGAGCTGTCTCTTGCTACAGCGGATATCGTGGCCAAGGCCATGAAGGAGTGGGCTGTGGAAAAAGGCGCGACCCACTATACGCACTGGTTCCAGCCGCTTACGGGCATTACTGCGGAGAAGCATGATTCCTTCATATCACATCCGGATAAGGATGGAAGGATGCTCATGGAGTTTAGAGGTAAGGAACTTATAAAGGGAGAGCCGGATGCCTCTTCTTTTCCTTCGGGCGGACTTCGTGCCACTTTCGAGGCCAGAGGATATACTGCATGGGACTTAACATCTCCCGCATTCATTAAAGAGACTGCTACGGGACCTACGTTATGTATTCCCACAGCATTCTGTTCATATACAGGAGAAGCCCTTGATAAGAAGACACCTCTTCTGCGTTCACTGGAAGCCTTGAGTACACAGGCTCTTAGGATTGTCAGATTATTCGGCAATACATCAGCTACCAGAGTAATTACATCCGTGGGAGCGGAGCAGGAATACTTCCTTGTGGATCAGGCCAAGGCAGCCAAGAGGGAGGATCTGATATTCTCAGGCCGCACACTTTTCGGAGCTCCCGCACCTAAGGGTCAGGAGATGGATGACCACTACTTCGGTGTCATAAGAGAGAGAGTCGGTGCATTCATGCACGATGTCAATATAGAGCTGTGGAAGCTTGGAGTAACAGCCAAGACACAGCATAATGAGGCAGCGCCCGCACAGCACGAGCTTGCACCCATATATGAATCCGCCAATATAGCCGTGGATCATAACCAGCTTGTGATGGAGACACTTAAGAGGGTGGCAGGCAAGCACGGGCTCAGATGTCTGCTGCATGAGAAGCCCTTCGCCGGTGTCAATGGATCGGGCAAGCACAATAACTGGTCCATCACCACAGATGACGGTATCAATCTCTTGGAGCCCGGTGAGAGTCCCAATGAGAATGTACAGTTCCTTCTGGTACTGGCGTGCATTATGAAGGCGGTGGATACTCATGCGGATCTCTTAAGGCAGAGCGCTTCCAATGTGGGCAACGATCACCGTCTGGGCGGCTTCGAGGCACCACCGGCCATAATATCAATGTTCCTCGGTGAACAGCTTGAGGATGTGGTCAGACAGCTTGTAGAGACAGGTAAGGCATCCAAGCTTAAGGAGGGCGGCACATTGCAGACAGGTGTGTCTACGCTTCCGGATCTTGAGATAGATGCAACAGACAGGAACCGTACATCCCCCTTCGCTTTTACAGGTAATAAATTCGAATTCCGTATGGTTGGAAGTGAGGATTCCATAGGAAGTCCCAACACAACGCTTAATGCGATTGTGGCCGAAGCTTTCTGTGAGGCTGCCGACAGGCTTGAGAAGGCGGATGATTTTGATGTGGCGGTGCATGATCTGATAAAGGAGTATATGACTGAGCATCAGCGCATAATATTCAACGGTGACGGATACTCTCCCGAATGGATAGAGGAGGCAGAAAGAAGAGGACTGCCCAATATACCCTCCATGGTGGAGGCGGTACAGACCTTGACTACGGATAAGTCCATAAAGCTTTTTGAGAAATTCGGCATATTCACCAAGGGAGAGCTTGAATCCCGTGCCGAGATATTATATGAGACCTATGCCAAGACCATCAA
>DGII01000055.1 GCA_002393095.1 Lachnospiraceae bacterium UBA3826
TCTTTATTCATTTCCTCTTTAAGATTATATGCCATATTGATCCTCTCTGTTATCATGATCCTACGCTTCTGTCCGTGAAGCGTAAGGGTATAGTCAGACCTAAGCCAACTGCTTATGCAGTGAGCATTAAGGTTTAATTCATCCTCTGTCCCATATGTGAATATACAGGCCCCAGCTCCCCACCTGCTGCTATCTTAAGCAGCCTGTCATATACGCTTGCCGCAGCCTTGACCGTGAAGTCTCTTCCGCCCAATCCGAATACTATGTCTACTATCTTGGGTCTTATATCCAGATTGATGCAGGCACCTGCTGTCTCGGCAAATAATGGTCCGCCGTAGGCAGAGAAGCCTTCACTTTTATCCATTACAGCCACAGCCTTGACAGTCCTAAGGGCTGCTGCTATCTCCTCAGCCGGGAAAGGGCGGAATACTCTGACCTTAATCAGTCCGGCCTTGACTCCGTCGTCCCGAAGCTTATCTACCGCCGCCTTGGCCGTACCTGCCGAAGAGCCCATGATCACCATGGCTACCTCTGCGTCCTCCATTCTGTATTCTTCTATGAGTCCGTATTTTCTGCCGAAGGTCTTATAGAAATCCTCTGACACATCAAGTATCACCTGCTTGGCATTCTTCATGGCTTCTGCCTGTGCGACCCTCGCTTCCATATAGTATCCGGATACTCCATAGGGTCCCACAGCTAACGGATTCTCCTTCTTAAGAAGGTAATTCTCCGGCTTATACTCTCCCACAAAGGCTTTGACCTTATCATCCTCTTCTATCTCAATATTCTCTATGGCATGAGATGTTATGAAGCCGTCCTCACATACCATAAGGGGAAGCCTGACTGACGGATGCTCCGCTATTCTGTGAGCCATGAGATAATTGTCATATACCTCCTGATTGTTCTCACCATATAGCTGTATGAATCCCGAATCCCTCTCTGCCATCGAATCCGAATAGTCATGATTGATATTGATGGGGCCCGTAAGTGCGCGGCAAGCCACCGCCAGTACCACGGGAAGCCTTAATGAGCCTGCCACATACAATACTTCGTTCATGAAGGAGAGACCTGCCGATGAAGTGGCCGTTATTGCTCTGCAGCCTGCTGCCTCCGCACCCAGACATGCCGAAAGAGATGAATGCTCCGATTCCACGCATATGAATTCCGTATCCACCCTGCCGTCAGCCACATACTGCGCAAAGTACTGCGGTATCTCCGTAGAAGGGGTGATGGGGAACATGGCGAATACATCGGGATTGATCTGACGCATGGCCGTAGCTATGGCCTCGTTGCCGGATAATCTGTCTCTTATGCTCATTACTCCTCCTCCTTCCATGCTATCGCATCAAAAGGGCACGCCTTGATACATATTCCGCAGCCCTTGCAGTGATCATAGTCGAATTCTTCTCTTTTGCCGTCCTTAACCGGTATGGATGCGTCCGGACAGAAGGGAGCGCAGAGTACACACTGCTTGCACTTATCCTTAAGCCACACGGGAGTCCTTGATCTCCACTCTCCCGTCTTCGTAAGCCTGCTGGTGCCCGGCTCATATATCTCACATCCTATTGTTAAGTCCTGCCATGGTATCTGTTCGTTAATATCCTTAGCCTGTTTGATCATATAGCTTATCCTTTCATCTTAAGGTTATTCAATCATCCCTTTACTTCCGACATGGCCTGTCTCAAGCAATTAAGATTGCCTTCGATGACCTGCGGCTTCTTGGCGAATTTGTGCTTATAGGAGCCCTCCATATCCTTAATGAACTGCTCCTTATCCACACAGCCGCTCACAGCCACTACTGCCGCAAGCATGGGTGTATTGGGGAAGTATGCTCCGAGATTAGTCATGGATATATGTCTCGCATCTATGGTGCATACCCTGCCCTTATATCCCTTAAGCAAGGGTCTTATATCCTCCGGAGACTTATGGGTATTGACTATGATGGCACCCTCTTCCTTAAGTCCTGCCGTCACATCCACACTCTCAAGCAAGGTCTCATCCACTACAGCCACATAATCGGGCTCATATATATTGGAATGCACCATGCATCTTACCGGTGATATCCTGTTATACGCCGTTATCGGCGCTCCCGAACGCTCCGGACCATACTCCGGAAAGGACTGTACATACTGTCCCGCCATGAAAGCTGCATCAGCAAGCAACTGGCTTGCAGTCTTGGCACCCTGTCCTCCTCGTCCGTGCCATCTGATCTCTATCATACCTTTTCCTCCATAATCAATTTTTCTTAATCTTTATCTATTCACCAAGCTTACGGTGAAGCGTCTGTAGGAAGCTGTCCGGAGAAAGCCTCACTGCCTGACATGTATATCCGGATCTTACTACCCTTATCCTGTCTCCGGTGCTCATAAGCACCTTATCGCTTCCGTCCGCGGAAGCCTCCACCTCTATGACGCTGTTCTCTCTGCCGGCGCCTATCACTATCTCTACCCTGTCATCGGCACTTAACACTATGCTTCTCGAATTAAGCGTGTGCGCACATATTGGGGTAAGAAGTATAAGAGATGCCTCCGGCTCCACTATGGGACCTCCCGCGGACATATTATAGCCCGTTGAGCCCGTAGGAGTGGATACTATCACTCCGTCTGCGTTCAAGTCACACAACAGCTTCCCGTTGACATACACACTGAATCTCATTATCTGCAATGAGCCGCATCTTGTAATGGTGATATCGTTAAGCGCTGGGGATATATTGATATTCTGTGATGTGCCGGATGTACCTTTTACTATGACAGCCTCAAGCATCATCCGTCTGCTTATATCGTATTCGCCGGATATGAGTCTGTCAAGTGCTCTCTCGACATCCTCAGGACTTGTCTCCGCAAGGAAGCCAAGGGCTCCCAGATTGACTCCAAGCAGCGGAACATCCTTATCCGCACACTCCCTTGCAACCTGTAAGAAAGTACCGTCGCCTCCAAGTACTATGATCGCATCAGTATCCTCTGTCCTTACGCAGTCATCATCCCTGCCCTGCACATTCCTCAAAGCGATGCTGACATCGACTCCCTGTGCCTTAAGATAATCCGATATCCTCTCTGTGAGGGCAAGCTCCTTATCCTTACATTTATTGGTAACTATCAAAAATCTCTTCATCCGTGCGGACCTCCGCCATATCCTTAAGATGCGCTTAATGTACGCTCTAATCTTTATCAAGGCTTTCATGTGCCGCAGCTATTACCGCCGCTGCATCCATAGCTTTCACGGGCATATCCGGCATATCTGACACACATGATGCATATGACACACCTGTCATATCTGTTGCATCCGTTACGCCTGTCGCCTTATATTCAGGCATACCAAGCCACAGCAGATACTCTATATTACCCTCAGGTCCCTTGATCGGAGAGAAGCTTAAGCCAAGCAGGCTGAATCCGGCATTCCCAGCCACCTCCATGATCCGCTGCACTACCTCCCTATGGACCAATGGGTCTCTTACTACTCCCTTTTTCCCTACCTTATCTCTTCCTGCTTCGAACTGAGGCTTGATAAGAGTCACCATATTACCGGAGGACTTAAGCAGCTTATAGGCAACCGGCAATATCTTGTCAAGAGATATGAAGGATACATCGCAGCTTGCGAAATCAACCGCCTCATCAATGGAATCCGGCTCAAGATATCTGAAGTTCGTCTTCTCCATACATACGACACGCTCATCATTACGAAGCTTCCAGTCAAGCTGTCCGTGTCCCACATCTATGGAATATACCTTAGCGGCACCCTCTTTAAGCATACAGTCCGTGAAGCCTCCGGTAGATGCTCCTATATCCATACATATGCATCCGTCAAGCTTTATCGGGAACACTTTAAGAGCCTTCTCAAGCTTAAGTCCGCCGCGGCTTACATACTTAAGGCTGTTACCTCTCACCTCGATTATGGAATCAACCTCATCGAAGGTACTGCCGGCCTTATCCTCCTTCTGTCCGTTCACATATACCAGACCCGACATTATCACAGCCTTGGCCTTCTCTCTCGACGGTGCCAGTCCTCTGCTTACAAGCAGTACATCCAATCTTTCTTTCATCTACTTCTTCTTAAGGGCGATAAGTATCCTGTCGGCAATACTCTGTGCATCTATCCCTATCTCCTTTTTGAGCTGCTCCACGCTGCCGTGCTCCACATACTCGTCCGGAATGCTTATGGGCAGTACCTTGGCCGATATGCCCTTTTCCTTCACATATTCTATTATCTTCTCACCGTATCCGCCGCTTGCCACATTCTCTTCCATGGGCACGAAGATATTGTGTCTGGATGAAAGTCTGTCTATCACATCCGTGTCAATGGGTTTGACGAACCTTGAATTGACAAGAGTTACTTTGATCCCCTTACTCTTAAGTATCTCTCTTGTCTCCACAGCAGTCGCCACCATACTGCCCACCGCAAGTAAGGCAACATCCTTCTCCTCATATATTATCTCTGAGGTTCCCATCTTAATGGGGGCTCTGTATTCTTTAAGCCCGTCGTAAGCCTGACCTCTTGGGTATCTTATGGCGATAGGCACTCCCACATCCACTGCGAACTTAAGCATATCCGAAAGCTCCCATTTATTCTTAGGGGCCATGATATGCATTCCGGGTATGCTTGAGAGATAAGACAGGTCGAATATGCCCTGATGTGTCTCTCCGTCACTTCCCACAAGCCCCGCTCTGTCTATTGCGAAGATCACCGGAAGATTCTGTATGCATACATCATGCAATATCTGGTCATAGGCTCTCTGTAAAAAGGAGCTGTATATGGCAACTATCGGGATCAACCCTCCCGCTGCAAGCCCTGCGGCGAATGTCACCGCATGCTGCTCCGCTATTCCCACATCAAAGAACCTGTCAGGATATACATTATGGAACCTCTTAAGTCCCGTTCCCTCTGCCATGGCTGCAGTAATAGCCACCACCTTCTCATTCCTTGCGCCAAGCTTGAACATGACTGTGGAGAATACATCCGTATAATTGGCTTTCTCCTTCTTCTTGACCGGAAGCCCCGTCTCTATATCAAAAGGCTCCGCCCCGTGGAATCTGGCGGGATGCTTGATGGCAGGCTCGAAGCCTCTGCCCTTCTGAGTGATCACATGTACAAGTACTGCCTTATTGACGCGCTTGGCTTCACTAAGAACCTTGACTAAGCCCTCCACATCATGCCCGTCTACCGGTCCTAAGTATGTGATACCCATATCCTCGAAGAACATCCCCGGCACCACCATCTGCTTAATGGCATTCTTGGTTCTTCTGACCGCACCGATTATGGCATTGCCGTGTGGCTTATCAAGCATTGAATAATATATATTGTCTCTTAAGTTGATATAACCCGTTCTTGTACGGATATTATTAAGATACTTGCTGACACCGCCCACATTCTCGGATATGGACATATTATTATCATTTAACACTATTATGAAATTGGAATTAAGCTTAGAACAGTTATTAAGGGCCTCGTATGCCATACCACCCGTCAGCGAGCCGTCACCTATGACGGATACTATCGTATTGTCACCTCCACAGAGCTCCCTCGCCTTCACAAGACCTAAGCCTGCCGATATGGAGGTAGACGAGTGTCCCGTATCGAATGCGTCACAGTCACTCTCCTTACGCTTGGGGAAGCCGCTCATACCGTGATACTTGCGCAGAGTGTTGAAGCCGTCTCTTCTGCCGGTAAGCAGCTTATGTGTATACGACTGATGCCCCACATCCCAGATTATCTTATCCTTGGGCAGATCAAGAGACAGGTGCAGAGCCATGGTAAGCTCCACTGCTCCCAGATTGGAGCCCAAGTGCCCGCCTGATACCGATATCTTCTCTATCAGGAACTGCCTTATCTCCTCTGCCAGTGCTTCATAATCCTTCTTATCTATATTCTTGATGTCATTAGGTGCAGTTATTCTCTCAAGCAACATACCTTTTCTCCGAATCTGTCATATCCTTAAGACTTATATACAGCCCGGATCATTTTCTCCGGTTGACCATACTAAGCAGAAGCTCCTCCAAGAAGGGATTATCGCCCTGAAGAGTATGAAGGAGTACTGTGGCCTCTTTAGAGAGAGCCTCCACATCTGCCTTCGCCTTATCAATGCCATGAAGTGACACATATGTCACTTTCTGATTCTTTTCATCACTTCCGATCGGCTTACCGAGTTCTTCGAAGCTGCCGGTCACATCCAGAATATCATCCTGTATCTGGAAAGCCATCCCTACATTACCGGCTATTTTCTCCAAGGTATTGATCTGGATATTGTCAGCTCCCGCAAGCACTCCTCCCACCATCATCGATGCTTCTATAAGCGCCGCCGTCTTGTTCTTATGTATATAAGTAAGCAGATCATCTGTCATCTCATCCGGACTCATGCCCTCAGATTCCACATCGGCAGTCTGTCCGCCTATCATACCGTATATTCCGCTTTTATTAAAAAGTATCCTTACGGCCTTGCCCACAAGGTATTTATCACAATCGGAATCGAATGCGCCAAGTGCAGTCTCGGCAGCATAATTAAGAAGGGCATCTCCCGCAAGCGTAGCCATAGCCTCGCCGAATACCGCATGGGTGGTCTTGCGTCCTCTTCTGTACTCATCATTATCCATACACGGAAGATCATCATGCACCAACGAATATGTATGTATCATCTCTATTGCCGCCATAAAATACTCTATGGCGAAAGTCGTTCCTCCAAAAAGCTTAAAGGTCTCCTGCATCAGCATGGGACGTATCCTTTTGCCGCCGCTTTTAATGCTGTAGTTCATGGCTTTGATAACGGTCGCGTTATATCCCTTCTCTTCCGGCAGAAAGCCATCTATTATCTCTTCTATCTCCTTAAGCCTTACGTCTATCTCCTTCTGCAATTCCATAACCCTGTCACATCCCTTATGTATTACTTACTACTCTTACTGCTATTATTACTATAATTCCTAAACATCCGATTATCGGAGCATTACTATTCTTCCGGTTCTTCAAATACCTCCGTACTGCCGTCGTCTGACAGCTTAAGAACCTCTTTCTCCACTCTGTCTATGGCCTTATTGCATGACGATATAAGCTCGACTCCCCTCTTGTAATAATTAAAGGAATCCTCAAGGCTTATCTCACTGCTCTCCATCTTCATAATGATGTCGTCAAGCATATCCATACGTTCATCTATTGTCAGTGAATCTTCATTCTTCTTAGCCATTGTCACACCCTGTTACCTTCGCATCTATCACGCCATCCACCACATGGATGCGTATATCATCGCCATTTACGACACGCTTAATACTGTTGACACACTTACCGTCCGCAGTCTCCGTATACGAATATCCCTGAGAAAGCTTAAGCACCGGAGATACGCCGTTAAGCCCTGAGGATATGAGCGCAAGCCTGTTCTTCCTGTCATCTATGGCCTTATTGATATCATCTCTAAGTCTCTCTTCTATTAACATGGCTCTGTGCCTGTATGAGAGAATTCGATTCTTAGAGCTCTTGGCAGCAAGTATGGTCTGCCTGTTCCTTATATCCTCCCTGCACCTGTCAAGCTGCCTTGTAATGCCTCTTAACAGCCTTGCCTCGTATTCCTTAAGCGTCCTGTCAAGCTCCCTTCTGTCGATTGTCGCAAGTGCCGCCGCTGCGGTAGGAGTCTCCGCCCTTACATCTGCCACCAGATCCGATATGGTCGTATCCGTCTCATGCCCCACTGCCGATATTATCGGTATGCTGCAATC
Source organism: Lachnospiraceae bacterium UBA3826 (assembly GCA_002393095.1). Lineage (GTDB taxonomy): Bacteria > Bacillota > Clostridia > Lachnospirales > Lachnospiraceae > Colinaster. The sequence continues at coordinate 7,695 of DGII01000055.1, forward strand.
GAATATCGCCTGTGCCACATCCCTGTCGTTAAAGGCCCACAGATCCTCAAGAGAGCCGCCGCCCCTTCCGACTATGATCACATCCACATTCTGCTTCTCTATAAGCTTAATGCCCTTACATATGCTTTCAGGCGCCGCATCTCCCTGTACTATAGCAGGATACAGATATATCTCCACATAGGGGTCTCTGCCCTTGGCCACGCTTATTATATCTCTTATGGCTGCACCGGTGGATGCTGTTACCACCCCAACCTTCCTTGGCATGGCCGGAAGAGGCTTCTTATATTCAGGAGCAAAAAGTCCCTGCTCTTCAAGCTCTTCCTTAAGCCTTATATACTGCTCATACAGCTCGCCCATGCCGTCCCGCTTAATGGTATTCGCATATAGCTGGTATCTGCCGTCTCTCTCGTATACATCCACCCTGCCTGTCACTATTACCTGCATTCCCTCTGTTAAGGAAAAAGATAAGCCTCTGCGATTGCCTGAGAACATAATACAGGACATCACACCAAGCTTATCCTTCAAGGTAAAGTAAATATGTCCGGAAGGATGATACTTACAATTACTCACCTCGCCCCGGACGGAAAGTGAGTGAAGCAGATAATCCTGTGTGAACATATTCTTAATATATGAATTAACCTGAGCTACAGTATATATACTACCCAATTTAACTATCCATTCCGATCCAAGAAGTTACGTAATACTCCGTTGACGAAGCTGTAGGATTCCTCCTGTCCGAAGCGCTTGGCAAGTTCCACCGCCTCATTGACCGCTACACCCTCCGGCACATCGTCATCATAGACGATCTCATACACCCCCAGACGTATGATGGTCAGATCCACCTTGCTCATCCTGTCTGTGGTCCAGCCCTTGGTCTTGTCATTGATAAGTGCATCTATCTCGGACAGCTTCCCGGTTATGGCATCATACTTGGATCTGATGTAGAGAGTATCCTCTTCATCCGGCTCCTCATCATTAATGGTGAAGAAGAGCCTGCACTGCTCGTCCATATCCTCGGCATCATTAAATTCAACGCGGAACAACAGCTTGAATATCTGTTCCCTGAGTTTTCTTCTGGTCATATCAACTCTCTTGGATGTCTGTTACTTCTTCATGTCCACGCCTGCAATGCGGATGTTCACGTCCGTCACCGTAAGGCCGGTCATATTCTCTATGGTCGTCTTGACCTTATCCTGAACCTTGGCACATGTATCCGGGATATTGTACCCGTAATCCATGGTAAGAGCCAATTCAGCTCTGACCTTGCCGTCTTCAACCTCAGTCTTAACTCCCTTGGTCAAGCTCTTATAGCCCACCATACTCATAAGCTCGTTGGTGATATTGCCTGCCATTGCGGATACTCCCTCAACCTCAGTTGCCGCAAGTCCTGCAATGATGGCTACTACATCATCGGCTATCTGAACCGAACCGAGAGCATTGTCACCCTGTAATGTATATGCTTTATTATCCATATGAACTTCTGTACCTCCATACTGATACTATTGTCTTGCCGTCGGACCATATAAGTATACCACATTCGTCACCTTAATGCGAACAATAACTTATGAGTATCCTCATTGTATGAATAAGCCACATCCTTCCCCGGCAGATAGTCGAATATATGCTGATTATCCACAAGCTCCGAATACATTCTTGCATACGAACCGGCATCGCTGCACTTAAGCGCCACATAGCCTGCGCCTGCAGACATTGCTCTGTCAAAGGCGGCTTTCAGTCCCACCGGATCATAGTCCGTAAAGTATAAGCCCTCTCTTACATAGTAATTGTCATTCCATGATACGCAATCGGGCATATCTATGACCGACTCTACCCTGTGAGTTGTGCTTATCTCACTATAGGGGACTAGCAGATAGTCATAATTGATATCCGGCACTATGACCTCGCCCTCCGATTCATCGCTCCTTATATATGATGCATCTCCCCATGTGGCATCAAGATAATACCACTCGCCGTCTGCACAGACGATATTCCATGCATGTCTCTCTCCGCTGCTTACGCTGCCCGTCACCAGACTGCATGGTATCCCCAGACGATTAAGCAGAAGCTGCATGGTCTTGGCATAGCCCTGACATACCGATCTCTTGTTAATGAGAACGGATATCACATTCTGATTATCCTCAGAATTGATATCATATTCCGTCTGCATGACTATCATATCGAAGATATACTTGATCTTGTCATAGTCCGACGCATCCGGATATACATTCATCAGAATGCCCTGTGCCACCATATCGATATCGGGCATAATGGCATTCCGTTCATCCTCTCCGTAAGTATAGCTTCCGTTGAATACTATCCTTCTTATGACGTTACCGGCTGTATACTTCGTGTATCTGTATCCGTTGACATAGAATATCTCCGGATGATCTATCATCACACAGTTGAATACCTTATCAAGTACTGCCGGATCCGTGGTCGATACGGGTACATTACTCATATATCCGATAAGCCCCACATACACCTCATCATATACCGTCCTCTCCCCGTCATTTAGTCTGCTGTAGGCATAAGACAGGGAATCATGAGTGCTTAGGTCTGCCGGAACCTCGATGGGCTCTTCCGCTATATCCTTTGCAGACTCCTCATCCCAGTCCTCTTCCTTCGCCTCGACTACGGCATCCTCTACGGGCGTCTGCTCAGGCTCGGCATATCTTACCTCTTTTTTTACAGGTTCCTCTATTTTGAAAGGCTCCGCTATAGGTGTGACCTCAATATCCACCTTATGAAGGGTCGCCTCTTTTGCCGGAGAATCAAGTCCGGCAACCGAATAGATGATGAGTCCCGCAAGGATAGCAGCGGACACACCAAGTACCGCCAATAATCTCTTCATATATCACACCCGTGATGATCTACTGTGTTCCGAATTCCAGAAGCTCAAGTCCTTCATTACGCTCCAGTGTCATGCCCACGCTCCATGCATTAATAAAAAGCAGGAGCGGTCTGTCCTTAAGGTCCTTGATCTTCTTCATATCGCTTGTACCCGTTATCTTGTCAAGATCTATCTCCTTATTGCCTATCCATCTGATATGCTCATACGGCAGCGGTTCAAGCCTTATATCCACATTATACTCATTCTCAAGCCTGTATTTCAATACATCGAACTGCAGCACGCCCACTACTCCGACTATGATCTCCTCAAGACCGGTATTATACTCCTGAAATATCTGTATCGCGCCTTCTTTGGCTATCTGGGTGATACCCTTGACGAACTGCTTACGCTTCATGGTATCCACCTGACGCACCCTTGCGAAGTGCTCCGGAGCGAACGTGGGAATACCCTCATATACGATGTCTTCATTAGGTGCGCATACAGTATCACCTATGGAAAATATACCCGGATCAAAGACACCGATTATATCTCCCGCATATGCTTCATCAAGTATCTTGCGGGAGTCCGCCATGATCTGCTGGGGCTGGCTTAATCGCATGATCTTGCCGCCCTGTATGTGCTTGACCTCTTTAGCTGCCTCGAACTTACCGCTGCATATCCTCATGAATGCTATCCTGTCTCTGTGGGCCTTATTCATATTGGCCTGTATCTTGAACACAAAAGCACTGAAGTCATGCTCCACGGGATCTATAAGCTCTTCCCTGCTCTTCCTTGCAAGAGGAGTGGTAGTCATCTTAAGAAAGTACTGAAGGAATATCTCCACGCCGAAGTTGGTAAGAGCCGAACCGAAGAATACCGGAGTAAGCTTGCCGTCTCTGACCCTGTCAAGATCATATTCCGCACTGGCTCCGTCAAGCAGCTCTATCTCTTCTGTCAGGATATCATATTTCTCCTTCGTAATGGCACTGATGACATTTGTGTCATCTTCTATGGAATATACTGCGGTCTCACCCTCCTTAGTACCCTTCTCGGTATCCGAGTAGGTGATCACCTGCCTTTTCTGTCTGTCATATACGCCCTTGAAGTTCTTACCGCAGCCTATGGGCCAGTTGATGGGGCAAGTGGCTATACCAAGCTCCTTCTCTATCTCATCAAGAAGCTCGAAGGTATCGTTGGCATCCCTGTCAAGCTTATTGATGAAGGTGAATATAGGTATTCCACGCATACCGCATACCTTGAAAAGCTTCCTTGTCTGGGCCTCCACACCCTTAGATGCGTCTATGACCATTACCGCACTGTCGGCAGCCATAAGTGTACGATATGTATCCTCAGAGAAGTCCTGATGTCCGGGTGTGTCCAGAATGTTGATATGATATCCATCATACTCGAATTCAAGCACCGAGGATGTAACGGATATACCACGCTCCTTCTCTATCTCCATCCAATCGCTGACCGCATGTCTTGCTGTTGCCTTGCCCTTAACGGAGCCTGCAAGATTAATGGCTCCTCCGTATAGAAGGAACTTCTCCGTAAGGGTTGTCTTCCCCGCATCAGGGTGGCTTATTATGGCAAATGTCCGCCGTTTGTTTATTTCATCACTTATACTTTGCATTATTTTTCCTATTCTTTATGTTTTTCGCTGCTGCAAGTACAGATATATTGCATATACACACTCGCGCTGCAATATATCTGCACTTGCAGCCCCGAATACGCAAAAACCCCGAGGACAGTATATCCCCGGGGTCAAAAAGTCAATTACTGCTGAGCAACATCCTTCATTGAGAAGCTGATCCTGCCCATCTTATCCTTGCCTAAGCATACAACCGTCACTGTATCACCTAAGGTCAGAACATCCTCTACATGGTTGATCCTTTCCTTGGCAATCTTACTGATGTGCACCATTCCCTCCTTACCGGGAGCGAACTCGATGAATGCACCGAACTCCTTGATGCTTACAACCTTACCCGTGAAGATCTGTCCCTGCTCGAAGTCTGTTACGATGGTCTTGATCATATCCACGGCCTCGTTCATCTTATCAGCCTCCGTACCGCACACTGATACATTACCGTCATCCGTGATATCTATCTTGACACCTGTACGTGCGATGATCTCATTGATGGTCTTACCTCTCTGGCCGACAACATCACCGA
>DGII01000065.1 GCA_002393095.1 Lachnospiraceae bacterium UBA3826
CTCAGGCACACACCACTTTCCAAGATATGCTCTGTATGAGCCTATCGCTATACATGCGTCTATATACCCGATAAGCGTAAGCATCCTGTCGATATCCGCCGAATGCTTCTCTACCTCCTTACGCATGCTGTAGAACTTGATAATATCTATATGAGTGAATATCTTGAGATAATCGAGTATAAGCTCTGCCGGATTACCGCTCCCCGATGATGCGGACATGACAAGCCCTGAGAATCTACCGAAGGCCGACATTCTCCTTGCAAGCTCCTTAAGTTCACCTGTCTCGGCTGCTATCGCTTCATCCGAAAGCTTATATATGGCCTGAGTCCCTTTTATGAGCCTCATTACATATGAGAAGCTTATAATATACGGCTCTATCTGCCTTTTCTTCGCAAAATACGATATTCCGCCATAGAAAAGTGCGATAATGAGGACAAGCCCGCCGACTGTCGCATTAAATGCAAAAAGGATAATGGCAGCTATATATGCAGTAAGCAAGGCATAATCCCATTTAAGCGAGCTATCATCCACCGAATCCAGATTATTGATATAATCGTATATGCTGTACTTACCGGTCCGCCCCATATCATGAAGTGCTATGGAAAGCTTAAGTCTTCCCTCACTGTCAGACATATAGTGGGTTATAAGCTTATCCGTGTCAGCATGATCCGGAGTCATGTCCGGTGTACGAAGCATATGATACAGATATTCATCTCCCGCCGAGGACAGGGTATAATTCATGGATCTGTATACCGCATCCATATTGAGATCATTCCATGTAATGTCATCGATATGGTATCTGTCATTTACACAATGTGTATTATAATAACCTCTTATATGGACATACTCCCCGTCACTGTATGTACGTGTGCACGCCTTGCCGTAGGATTCCTTTATCCTGCGTATCTCATATTTTCTTATCTTTTTATTATGATAGGCGCCATAGCATATTATGATCAATGCTATGACACCTATCATTACAGCCAATACAAGTGTCTCCACGCTTTATATTACCTTCTTATGTTACGCTAACGCAACCTCTGCATTATCTCCTCAGACTTATTATATATCTCATCCACATCCGTATCGATGAATTCTCCGTTCATATACAGTATCTTACCGTCTATCATGGTCATCTTCACATTAGTCTTGCTGCCGCTGTAGACGATATTGTTGGGTATATTGAGTATGGGCTGCATATTAGGCTGATGCAGATCGATCATTATGATATCCGCAAGCTTACCCTCGGCCAGTATATCCGTATCCGGATGCTCAAGCGTAGCCGAGCCGTTCACCGTAGCCATCTTAAGCACTTCCGTTGCGGGAACTGCAAGCGGGTCCATCTCTCTTAGCTTACCCAGCGCCGTGACCAGATACATCTCCCTGAACATATCCAGACAGTTATTGGAGCTTGGCCCGTCCGTACCAAGTGCCACTGTGATCCCGTCCTTAAGATAATCCGTTATGGGTGCTATGCCGCTTGCAAGCTTGGCATTGGATGCCGGATTGGATACCACCATCACACCTCTGTTCTTAAGGATGGCTCTGTCTGCCTCATCTACCCATACACCATGATATATCACTCCGCCGTAATCGAAGAGTCCAAGCTTATCAAAGAGAGCGACCGGACTAAGTCCGTATCGTTCCTTACACTCCTCCACCTCTCTCTTGGTCTCTGACATATGTACATACATAGGAGCCTTGTATTTGGCAATAAGTCCGGCAGTATTCTCTAACAGTTCCTTATCGCAAGTATATTCGGCATGCAGTCCCATCTTAAAGCCTATAAGCGGATGCATGCCGTTAAGCTTATTGTATCTCTCCTCAAGAACCTCAAGCGTAGGCCCGAATTTATTAAGACCGGATACCAGCTCACATCTCATGCCCATCTCGATACATGCATCGGCTATTGTCTCAGGTGTGAGATACATATCCTCTATAGCCGTCACACCGCTTGTAAGATACTCAAGGATTGCAAGCTTGGTAAGATAATAGCAGTCTTCACCCGTCATCTTGGCTTCTCTGGGGAATATCTCATTGTTCAGCCAATCCTGCAGATTAAGGTCATCCGCAAGGGATCTGAAGGCTGTCATTCCTGAGTGTGTATGGCAGTCCTTAAGTCCCGGCATGAGTACATTGCCCTCGCAGTCGATCTCCTTATCAAAGGATGCATCCCCGGGCGCTCCATCACTTTTCCCCACATAGCTTATCCTGTTGCCATCGATATGAAGCTCGCCTGAGAATATATCCTCATTCTCCTTCATACTGAGTATTCTTGCATTGTATAATCTGATCTTCACGTTATCCTCCATTATGATATAAGTAAGTCAACCGGTTACTTCCCAACAACCATACCTTAATGATCATCCATTAATCATCAAAATCTCTTAACGGATTCCGTGAGCAGCTTCTTGAACTTCGGAGCCGCCTCATTGGCAGCCGCCTGAACCTCCTCATGAGTAAGCGGATTCTCTGTCATTCCTGCTGCAAGATTGCATACGCATGATATACCGCATATCTTCATACCCATGTGATTGGCTGCTATAGCCTCGACCACCGTAGACATGCCCACAGCGTCTACCCCCAGTGTACGAAGCATCTTAATCTCAGCCGGAGATTCGAAGCTTGGCCCCGTAAGCTGTGCATATACGCCTTCCTTAAGCGTGATGCCGTTAGCCTCTGCCTGACCTCGTATTATATCCTGAAGCTCCTTGTCATATACATGAGTCATATCGGGGAATCTGGTTCCCAGTTCATCTATATTGGGTCCGATCAGAGGATTGGGAGCAAAGCAACTGATGTGATCTGTTATCAGCATGAAATCTCCCGCTCCAAAGTCCGGATTAAGTCCGCCCGATGCATTGGTTAAAAACAGTATCTTCGCTCCGAGCAGCCTCATAAGCCTCGCCGGAAGCACCACATCCGATATGGGATATCCCTCATAGTAGTGAACTCTTCCCTTCATGCATACAACAGGAACCTTATCCACATATCCGAAGATGAACTTGCCTGCATGTCCCGGTACCGTGGATATAGGGAAGCCCTCGATATCATGATAATCGATCTCACACTCCACCCTGATATCATTGGCATAGTCACCCAGACCCGATCCGAGAACTATTGCTACCTTAGGCTCGAAATCAGTCCTTTCACGTACACTCTTAACACAGCTTATCAGTTTTTCATATATCTCGTTCATTATGTCCCTCCATATCAAGTACTTTTAGGCTTTTATCGTACTACCTCGTATAGTATATCAAAAAACCCCGACCGTGAAAAGTCGGGGTTATAAGTTGATACATTATCTTAGTGTCAGTTCAGTGTGATCTCGTCCCAGTAATCATCAGGTACGATTCCTACATATGTCATTCCTGCATTGAGTGTGACCTCATCGCCGTTCTCAAGGTAGAAGTGAGTAATACCGTTCTCTGTACTCTTCTCCCATGTTACCTTCACAGCCTTACCATCCGTGATATAGTAGCCATCTCCCTTGCCGGCTTCACCCATCATCTCGTATGCACAATAACCGTTCTTATCAAGCTGGAAAAGTCCTGCGCTCTGAAGAAGCACATTCTTAAAGGTAAGCGCCTCTCCCGTCTTGCCGTCTGCATGTACCTTACCATATACATAGTATGTATACAATCCGGTAGACTCATCATACTTAAGCTCTGACTTGGTATGCTTGAAAGCCGCACTGAGGTTGATGTCCTTGGCATCCTCTCCCTCAATCTCTACGGGCTTAGACTTGGTAGAGAACTTGAAGTGGGGTCCCTCATAATAATCATCATACTCGGTCGAATATGACGACTTCTCAAAAGCCTTCTCAAGATCGCCCTTAACTATATACTCGGTGAACTCTCTTGCCTTACCGTTATTCACACGTGAGAATATACCGGAGAAATGCTGTGCATAATCATGTGCAAGGTATGTATCGATGTAGAAAGGACCTCCATCATGACACATAACCGCATTATACTCACCGGCTACCCATATATTGGTAGGACGTATACTTCTTATGGAACCAAGCTGTTCAATATTGCCCCAGTCCTTATAGATGACCATAAGTCTGGTGATACGATCATTAGCAGTACTGTTGACCATCTCGTATATGATATCGGCACTGTTAAGTCCATAGTGAGGAAGCGCTGTGCTCTCATTATCAACCATGGCCGCTATAGGCTTCTGCTTCTCAATCGCCGCATCTATAGGAAGTCCTGTGAGCTCACTGTACACCATACCCTCCGGAAGTGCTTCCTCTTCTTCGGCGCTGCTCTCTTCAACCTCTGTCGCTACAGGCTCCTCGATAGGTATTATCTCCGGCGTTATGGGGTCCTGTGCCGTCGTCTCCTTCTCCTTATTGCCGCAAGCAGCGAATACAAGACAACTGCTTAAGCATAGCAATGCGATAACTAACTTCTTTTTCATAACTGTATCTTCCTTTCCTTAACTCCCATCAAACCTTGTATAGTATATCCGAAAGTCATCATCAATTCAAGTATAATATGACACAAAATTAAGTCATAAAATCACGTCTTTTATGCAAATATATGATTTATCATCCGAAAATCACACGCCTATAGCTCTTTTTACCTCTTTTAAGGACGATGCCGTCTCCTCCAAGGTCTTCCGGTGCGTACAGCTTCTTGATATCCGTTATCTTCTCGTCATTTACCGATACACCACCCTGTTCAACCGCACGTCTTGCGTCGCTTCTTGATGCTGTAAGTCCGGATACGGTAAGAAGACCCAGAATATCGATCTTACCGTCTCTTAAATCAGCATCCGTAACCGTAACTGTGGGCATATCAAGAGTTCCCTCTCCTGAGAAAAGCGCTCTGGCAGACTCCTCCGCCTTCTTAGCCTCTTCCTCTCCGTGAACAAGCTTTGTAAGCTCGTATGCCAGTATCTCCTTAGCCTTATTAAGCTCTGCTCCTTCCCACTTATCCATCTTCTCTATTTCATCAAGAGGAAGGAAGGTAAGCATACGGATACACTTAAGCACATCCGAATCACCTACATTTCTCCAGTACTGATAGAAGTCAAAGGGCGAGGTCTTATTCGGATCAAGCCATACCGCTCCCTTGCTTGTCTTACCCATCTTCTTACCCTCGGAATTAAGCAGGAGCGTCACTGTCATGGCGTATGCATCCTTACCTGTCTTCTTCCTTATAAGCTCAGTACCGCCGAGCATATTCGACCACTGATCGTCACCTCCGAACTGCATGTTGCAGCCGTAGTTCTCATGAAGGTAATAGAAGTCATAAGACTGCATTATCATATAGTTGAATTCAAGGAAGCTTAAGCCCTTCTCCATCCTGTTCTTGTAGCACTCCGCGCGCAGCATGTTATTGACTGAGAAGCATGTTCCCACATCCCTTAACAGATCAATGTAATTCAGCTTAAGGAGCCAGTCGGCGTTATTGACCATGATCGCCTTATCCTCGCCGAATTCTATGAAGCGCTCCATCTGCTTCTTGAAGCA
>DGII01000146.1 GCA_002393095.1 Lachnospiraceae bacterium UBA3826
TCCAGGATTCTGGGTACATATCAAATCAACCGGGGATTATTGTTTATCACTTAATTGGCTATATCCAGATGCGACATGGTGCCGGCTCCGCTTCCGTCTTCGTACAGAAAGATGCCTGTCCTGCGAAGAGCACCGTTAAGGGCTCCTGTTGCAGAGGAACGAAGCATAAGATTGGTATCGGCGCTTCCAAGATATATAGCTCCAACATTCTTATCCTTTAGGGAATATAGGGAATCATTACCCGAAGCATCCTTAACCCATATCTTAAGCTTGTCATAGATATCATCATTCTCATCTATCCAGCCGTTACCGTCGCTATCGTAAGCAGCCAGATCTTTGAAGCCGTCTCCGGAACTTGTGCCGAAAAGCTCGCTTCCGTCATTGATCCTGCCGTCACTGTTTTTGTCATAAGCGAGAAAGCCGCTTCCTGAGCTGAGTGTAGATATCTCGTCCTCCTCTCCGTCAAGATCCAGATCAAAATAGAACTTGGTGTCCGTAAGATCGGCCATATCTCCGGAGAAGTTAAGCACAAGAGGATCGCACATATTGGCAACAGACGTTACCTCTTGCCTGTAGTACTGTGAGAAGCTGCGACTCATGCCTATATTAAGGTTAAAGTCGATGGTACGGCCGTCTGAGGTCGTCACACTGCCTGCGGATGTAAATTCAAGTTCCTGGGTTTCGGTGAAATGCGTCTCTTCGATACCTTCAAGCCTGATGACCGAGAATGCCGGCCCCGTTCCGACAGGCTGACTGTAAGATGAAGGCTGCTTTGGATTACTGATGCCGAGTCTTTCTGCCAGTTCATCGGCTCTTGATTGTCCGAAGAACATACGCCACAGATACAGAACGAAGCGGTCTCTTACCTGATCGATGCTTTTAAGGTCATCACCCTTATCGACCTCCCTTATCCGCTCCGACATATCCGTGTTCATGCTTTCGAACCTGTCCATGAAGGATGTGTCCATGCCTTCCTTTGTGTAGCTTAAAGAAAACTTCCTTGTCTGCGAGGAACTGTATGTTCCCGCGGAATCCATTCCTATTTGATAGGAATTGATCTTCAAATACTATCTCCTTTCTTAAGAAATGTTGTTAATATTTATATCGGATTGAAAGAGAATATTATGAATACTTACGCTTTCATATTTTGACACTTCCCTGTATAATTAGTAAGGATGACTTTAGAGAGTGAGAGCAGAGTTAGAATGCGCAGAGTAACAACAGCGGTCATTATGCTCGCAGCGTGCTGTATGACGCTGACAGGCTGTGAGCCGGTGGACACGATAATGTCATACGTGGGACGTGAGACGGCCGAATCGGTTGCGGATATTGCAACATTAGGATTCGTTCCGGATTTTTCGTATGAATATGAGCCGCAGATACCGGCGGTTATCACGGATTCCGTGGGATATTCCCTGTCGGGCAGGAAAGTTATATATATAGAGGGAACTGACCTTGCCAAAGATTTCGAGATAATAAGCACACGGGACGACAGTTCGGTGTATAAGGGCAAGTTGCGCAAGATATCGGCAGATGAACAGGAGAATAAGGACGCAGGATCATTATACGTGGGGGATTTTACGGAATTTGCCAAGGAGGGAACATACAGGGTATTTCAGGAAAATGTGGGCTATTCCGATGAATTTGTTATTAATAACGATAGTTATTCAAGGCTTTTTAAGGAGTGCTATGACAAGATAGAGGCTGCACAGTATGTTAAGTCGGATACACTTATATATACCCTGGCCAATCTCATGTTCACGAAAGAGATATTCGGGGATGAGTATACCGACGATTCGTTCATAAAAGCGGGGATCGAGGCGCTTATATCCCAACAGCATCCGAGACTGGGAGTGATATATGAAGAGCTTCTGGATGATGACACATTAGCTACCATAAGTGAGGAACTCAGGAATCCGGCATCGGCAACGATCAATACGGAGGATATGATATCCCTGTCCGCCACTGCGGAGTTCGCAGGTGTACTGGCACAGTACTGCTATAATTACAGGGAGGAAGACCCGGCTTTTACCGCGGAGGTACTCAGGGCTGCCGGCAAAGCCTATAACTATGTTGAGAGATACAGGGAGGATGTCTGTGCGGATTCCCTGTATTATGCCGCAGGAGAGTTATATCGGACGACCGGGCAGTTTAAGTACAGGAACGCCATTGTTCTGTATGATAATATAGCTGAGGAAGACAGAAAGAAATCCGATCATGATTACACGATGCTTGCGGATGTGGCTTACTTAAGCTCTGCATATAAGACAGATTATGTCAGATGCCAGTCTCTTATGCAGTATTACAGGAATAAAGCTGCAGGGATATCGGAATCTGCAACGAGACAGACCTTCTATGTGCAATCCGACATAGATAAGGTTGATGAGGATGAGATCCTTTATAACATGATGACCTTAGGTCTTGTAAGTTATGTGCTTTCGGGACGTGAATATGCCATTGTACAGAGCAATTATCTGCATTATCTGTTCGGACTTAACAGAGACAGGGTCAATTACTACCTTTCTCCCATGAGGGAAGGCGGGATACCCATATCGGAAGATATAGTCCAACTGTCAAAAATGATATTTATTTTGGGAAATGGAGAATAGCATGATTCGTATTATTATTGCCGGAATAGCCGTGGTTCTTTTTCTAATACTTACATTGCCGGTGCTTCTGGTACTATGGATAGTAGGCAGGTTTAATAAAGGGGCTAAGGACAGGGCATCACAGGCCATTATAAAGTGGGCCTTTAAGATGGTGCTTTTCATATGCGGTACTAAGCTTACAGTATATGGCAGGGAGAATGTGCCGGATGACAGGAGCGTGCTTTTTGTGGGTAATCACCGCAGTATATTTGATATACTGATCTTATACGTCAATACCAAGATGCCTACAGGTATCATATCCAAAAAGGAAATGGGCAAATTCCCCATATTCAATATATGGATGAAGAATATCGGATGTCTTTTCCTTGACAGGGATGATATAAAGCAGGGACTTAAGACTATACTCACGGCTGTAGATATGGTAAAGAATGGCATGTGTATGGCGATATATCCGGAAGGCACACGCAATAAGGTGGAAGGTTCATTCCTTCCGTTTAAAGGAGGAAGCTTCAAGATCGCCGAGAAGAGCGGCTGTGATGTGATCCCCTTTACGGTGATCGGTTCGGCGGCTATATTCGAGGATCATAAGCCGTGGATAAGGAAGGCAAAGGTCGTTCTTTCCTTCGGAGAACCCATTAAGACCGAAGGGTTAAGCAGGGATGAGATTAAGACCATACCTGAGAGATCAAGGCAGGCCGTGATTGAGATGTATGAGAAGCATGTCGCAGAGGTTAAGACAAAATAAGGGAAGGATAAAGATTATATGATAGTTCTTAAAGGCGGATTATGCGTTGATCCCGAATCCGCAACCGAAGATATCAGAGATATATTCATTGAAGGCGACAAGATCAGCGATATAAGAGAGCCTTCGGATTCGATGGATAAGTATCTAAAGGATGAGCACATCACAGGGCTGTATGATTGCAGCGATCTGATAATCGGACCGGGTATTGTGGACGCACATGTTCACTTCAGAGATCCCGGATTTACCCATAAAGAAGATATAATAACGGGCGCCATGGCCGCAGCAAGAGGCGGCGTGACCAGCGTGATAATGATGGCCAATACCAAGCCTGCCATAGATAATACCGATACGCTTAAGTATGTATTGGAAAAAGGAAGACAGACCGGAATCCACGTATATTCTTCCGCTACAGTCACTAAGGGGCTTAAGGGCGAGGAATTAACGGATATGGCGGCGCTTAAGGAAGCCGGAGCCGTAGCTTTCACTGATGACGGGATTCCGATTCTTATGGAGGACATTGCGAGAAAGGCAATGGAAATGGCGGCCGAATGCAAGACCATTCTTTCGTTTCATGAGGAGAATCCGGAGTATATTGACAATAACGGGATAAACAGAGGTAAAGCAAGCGCCTATTACGGTCTTGGCGGCAGCGACAGAATGGCGGAGATATCCATGGTGGAAAGGGATATTCGCCTCGCAGGCGAGACAGGAGCCAATATCAATATACAGCATATAAGTACGGCTGAAGCGGTGGAGCTTATAAGGCAGGCTAAGGCTGAAGGAATGGATGACATAATTCATGCTGAAGCAACCCCGCACCACCTGTCAATGACCGAAGACGATATCATACGTTATGGAACAAATGCCAAGATGAATCCGCCCCTAAGAACACCGGCGGACAGAGATGCGATCATACAAGGTCTTGTGGACGGGACCATAGAATGCATAGCAACGGACCACGCTCCGCATGCCTTTGACGAGAAAAATCAGCCGATAGATAAAGCACCAAGTGGTATTATTGGTCTGGAAACCTCACTTGCTGTATCATATAATGCACTTGTTGCCACAAAAAAACTATCGTTACTGCAATTATTTTGCAAGATGTCTCTGAATCCTGCAAGAATATATAAAATTAATGCAGGACAACTTGCAATTTACAGAATGGCGGATTTGGTGATTTTTGACCCAAAAAAGATACATTATTTTAAAGAATCACGGTCGAAATCCTTCAATTCTCCCCTCGCAAATACAAGAATTACAGGTGATGTTATCGGAACTATATCTAGTGGGGAATTTGTCTATGACAATATGGCCGAGAGACGATTGAAATAAGCCGGGGAGAGGTAAAGGGGATAAAAAACCGGTAAACATAACTTGCAATTGTGCATAAAATCTGTAAATTTATGTAAATGATTTTATGTAAATTACACAAACAAGGGAGCCGGAAGGTAGGAAAAAGATTTCTGACAATTATCCGAACATTTTGAAAGTAAGCTGGAGCGAGTGACAAAAACGGGTCGAAGGAAAGGCAAAAAAATGAAGAAAAAAGCAACGGCAGTTATTGTGAATAATGAGGAGATATCTCCGGGAATATACAGTATGAGAATTAAAAACGATATGGCCGGAGAGGTGATACCGGGACAATTCATCGGTGTATATACGAAGGACAGCTCCAAGCTGCTTCCGAGGCCAATAAGCATATGTGAAAGTGACAAAAAAGCCGGTGAAATAAGAATAGTATACAGAGTCGCGGGTGAAGGCACGGATGCGATATCTCATATGAAAAAAGAGGAAAGCATAAGTATCCTTGGAATCCTTGGTAACGGCTATGATACAGGCTTAAGCCGTGGAAAAGTGAATGTAACGCTTATGGCAGGCGGCATAGGAATACCGCCCATGCTTGAGCTTGCCAAGGTTTTGTCCGGAAATTCAAAGCCGGATCAAAAAATAACTGCTGTGATTGGATACAGGAATAAGGACATTTTTTTGAATGAAGAGCTTGAAAAATATGCAGATGTATATATTGCCACAGATGATGGAAGTGTGGGCTTTAGGGGCAATGTTATAGATGCTCTTGAACACTATAAATTAAATCCGGATATAATTTATGCTTGTGGTCCGATGCCCATGCTAAGGGGTATCAAGACCTATTGCAAAGAGAAGGATATTCCCGGCTACATATCCTTGGAGGAGCGCATGGCATGCGGTGTAGGAGCATGTCTGGGATGTGTGTGCAGGACAGTTGAAAAAGACGGACACAGTAATGTCAGGAATGCGAGGATATGTACGGACGGTCCTGTCTTCTCGGTAACGGAGGTGAATATATAATGGCGCGTACTGAAATTTCGATAGCAGGTGTTACTTTTAAAAATCCTGTTATGACCGCATCGGGTACCTTCGGTTCAGGAATGGAATACGGAGAGTTCAACGATCTTAATATGCTCGGAGCAGTGGTGACAAAGGGTGTATCAAATGTTCCTTGGGAAGGCAATCCGACACCGAGAGTGGCGGAGGTGTACGGAGGAATGCTTAATGCCATCGGTCTGCAGAATCCCGGAGTGGATGTTTTCATAGAAAGAGACCTTGCATTTCTTAAAAGGTATGATTGCCGGGTAATAGCCAATGTATGCGGCAAATCCGTAGAAGATTATATTGAGGTGGTGGAAAAGCTTTCGGATACGGATGTGGATATGCTTGAGATCAACATATCCTGCCCTAATGTCAAGGAGGGCGCCATAGCCTTCGGTCAGAAGGCCGATTCGGTATATAATATCACAGAGATCATGAAGAAGCATTCAAGAAAGCCTGTGATAATGAAGCTAAGCCCCAATGTTACCGACATAACAGAGATGGCCAAGGCTGCGGAAGCAGCCGGAGCAGATGCGTTGTCTCTTATCAATACTATCACGGGAATGAAGATAGACATTGAGAGAAGAGCGTTCGTTCTTGCCAATAAGACGGGAGGTATGTCGGGCCCTGCAATTAAGCCCATTGCTGTAAGGATGGTGTGGCAGTGTGCCAATGCCGTTAAGATCCCCATAATCGGAATGGGCGGAATAGCGTCTGCAAATGACGCCATAGAGTTCATAATGGCAGGAGCTACGGCAGTTGCCGCCGGAGCGATGAATTTTGTCAATCCGTATCTGACAAGCGAGCTGGTTACAGGAGTGGAAAGCTACCTTGATTCACACGGGATAGACGATATCGGTGATATCATAGGAATAGTTAAATGAAATAAGCCCGACCGCACCGGTCGGGCTTATTATATTGCCTATGAGATATCTTAATAGCTTATTCGGTAGCATTGGCCTGTGCAGCCCAGTCATCGAATTTCTTCATGGCTGCATCATAAGTCTTCTGTGAGATGTCGGGAAGCTTGTCTCCCCATGTCTTGGTTGCCTGCTCAAATCCTGTCTTGAAAGCCTTGCGCATCTCTTCTGCTTTGGAAGGATCTCCGCCGGTGAGAGCTTTGGCAAAATCAAGTATCCTGTCAGATGTCTGTTCAACGCCCCAGTATCCATCCTCGGCGATATCTGCCTCAGCCTGCGCCTTGGTGGCTGCATCCACAGTGAAGTCACCGCTTCTTAAGAAGCTCCAGATGTCATCAGCCTTGCCTATGGCATTGCCCTGCCCTGAGATAAGCTTCTCGACAAGACTCTTAAGCTGAGCGGTGCGGGCTTCAGCATCAGCCTTAAGCTGATTGATCAGTTGCGTGTTGGGAGTGTATGTCTTCTTGGCAGCATCAGCCTTGGTATCCCCTGAAGGCTCATACACAACGCCGTTATCCGCAGTAGTCCCGGCAGCCTTAGCTGCGTCGGAAGTAACTGCACTTTCGGCTTTCTTCGCAGTACTGTCATATCCGGTATAAGTGTTGACAGAACTTGTAACTCCGTTTACATCCATAATTAACCTCCTTGTTCAGTGCCGAAAATAATAATCTTCACTATCTATATCGGCAAAAAATTATAATACATTAGTATATTCCGTGAAAAATATAAAAAAAACATTGATATATAACAATAGTACTACATAAAGGATACAAAAACAATATGATTTGCCTATAACGACAAAAGTTGTTATACTATAGTAGCTGTGAAATACGAACCTGTGATCTGCGGTTATCGTATTATCATGTGTGATCAATTATTAGGAGGTTACGGCTTGAATACAGGATGGATCGTTACGATTGTGATACTGGCTGTACTTATAGTATTGGCAGTCGTATTATATTTCTTAGGTAAGAAGGCGCAGAAGCGTCAGGCCGAACAGAGAGAACAGATGGATGCTGTCAAGCAGACGGTGTCTATGCTGATCATTGACAAAAAGAAGATGAGGCTTAAGGATTCGGGGCTGCCGCAGGCAGTGTTAGATCAGACTCCCAAGGCAATGAGGCTTTCCAAGCTTCCCATAGTTAAGGCCAAGGTGGGGCCTCAGGTGATGTCCCTTGTGTGTGATGCTTCGATCTATGACATTATCCCTGTCAAGAAGGAGGTCAAGGCAACCGTAAGCGGTATATACATAACCGGAGTTAAGGGATTACACGGGAAGCAGAGTTTAGAGCCTGTTAAGAAGAGTAAGTTCAAAAAGCTTATTGAACAGGCACAGGAAAAGGCCGGTGCCAAGCCGCTTTGATCAAAGCTCCATATCATCCACAGGTCTTGCTTCGATTGAGATATTGCAGTCGGCCATGAATTCGTAGTTGATATCCAGTGAATAGTTGACATTTAGCTTAAGCTCGTCGTTATCATCCGAAAGGCTTACATTGTGCGTATCCAGTCCTACTATCACGCTTCCGAAGGGAGTGGAATAGTTCGTCATGTTCTTAGAGGCTTCTTCGAACAGCATTGTTGCTGCGAAGGGGCCTTTTTTGATGACACTGAGAGATGTCTCGTTGAACTTAAGGAGGTTGCGGATGACCTGATCCGAGCCCTCCATTGGCTCGTCATAGACAAGATAATGCATACCGCCCCTCTTATAATACTGGCCGGCCTGAATCACCTCCACATTATCCGAATTATTGCTTACATCAAAGTGAAGACCCTTGATAGATATAAGTACATCCTTATTCATTGCTTTCTTGTTAAATCCTTTTCTTCTCGTCTTATGGTCCGCAGGATCGAATTCTCCTGATTCTTGATATGTACGTGTATCGCGCGTTCCGCAAGCTGCGAATCTCTCATGGCGATGGCATCGGTTATCATCCTGTGCTCGGTTATCAGAGACTGCCAGCCGGAATCATCCTTGATGTATTCGAATCTGTATCGGTACATCTGTTCGGCGAGGTTATTGACCATCTGTATGAGACGGCTGTTACGGCTTGCTTTAAATATTATATCATGGAATGCAACATCTGCAGAAGTGATACTTCGTATATCGGCGCTTGACACAGCGTCCTCAAAATCAGCGCAGGCACTCCGAAGCAGAGATATCTCTTCATCTG
Organism: Lachnospiraceae bacterium UBA3826; assembly: GCA_002393095.1. Taxonomy (GTDB): domain Bacteria; phylum Bacillota; class Clostridia; order Lachnospirales; family Lachnospiraceae; genus Colinaster. The sequence goes on from DGII01000146.1 coordinate 8,795, forward strand.
TTATCCTTTCGCAAGCAAGCTTGACTGCGAGCTCATCCAGAGCAAGACGTACCTCAAGTACATCCGACATACTTTTCTCGGTGATGTGTGCCACCTGAGCTCCGCGTCTGGGCACCATTATAACAAGTCCTTCAAGCTCAAGCTGCCTTATAGCCTCCCTGATGGGAGTCCTTGAGACTCCAAGCTTCTCGGCAAGATGTATCTCCATAAGTCTCTCGCCGGGTTTAAGTTCGCCTGTGAGTATAGCCTGTCTGAGTGTCTTGAACACGACATCTCTTAAAGGCAGTAAAGCATCAATATTAGGCTCCATTGACAATAACTCCTTCCCTTGCAGGATGACATATACAGATAGTGTCATATCCGACGGCACCGGCATCTTTAAATCCGGCTTCTATAGCCCTTACAGCGTTCTCTGCCACAGATGCATCATCAAAAAGTCCGTATACGGTAGGTCCGCTTCCGCTCATAAGACTTCCCAAAGCACCGGCTTCGATAAGTGCTTTTTTATATGAATCGATTGCAGGGTAGCCAACGACCGTGACGGTCTCCAATATGTTGCCGACTAAAGAGCATACCCCGTGAAGATCACCTTTCCTAATAAGCTCTGCCATGCCAGCCACATCAGGGTGTATGGTATCCCCGTTGAGTATGAGATTGTCATACACATATTTGGTAGATACATCAAAGACAGGCTTAATGAGTACTATATGACAATCGGGCAGAGGAGTGATGGCCGATAGCTTCTCGCCTATACCTTCGGCCAGACATGTACCGCCTTGTATACAAAACGGGATGTCGGCTCCGAGAGTTGCACCAAGCCTCTTAAGCTCCTCGATATCCAGACCATAGCCGAATAACCGGTTGATACCTACTAAGGCTGCTGCGGCATCGGCACTTCCGCCTGCCAGTCCTGCCGCCATCGGGATGTTCTTATGAAGCGTGATATCTACTCCGTCATGTGAGCCGGTATATTCAATCAGCTTTGATGCCGCCCGTATGATCAGGTTGGAAGAATCACAGGGAAGCTCTGTCTTATCGCAGCTTAGAGTAATGCAGCCACTATCATTTTTCTCCATATTAAGTACATCATGCAGGTCGATGGACTGCATGATCATACTGACTTCATGATATCCGTTGGGAAGGGTTCCCAGAACATCCAGAGACAGGTTTATCTTCGCATTGGCAAGAATTTGCATAAAATATCCTTTTCCTGTAAATCACATCTTACATCGGAATTGTATACAGTGCATACTGTATACAATATACAATTCCATGATTAGATTATAAATAATCCGGAACATGCGTGCAATAAGAATAAAAAATATTTATTGATATAATTATAGGAAATAATACAATTAAGTCTTTAAGAATAGGCTTATATATGTTAAAATCACACAAGATGTAGTTACTATGGAATCAGACTGCACAAGTATTAGATTTGGCCATAAGAGGAGAGAATTTGTGAAGAAAATGAATGAACAATTACGGAAAAAAATGCCGTTAATGATAGCGGCAGCCCTTTCGGCGGTTACTCTCGCCGGATGCGGGTATGATGACAGCAGTAAGGATCTGACCAAGATAAATGTCGATAAGTATGTGACATCCATAGGAGATTATAATAATCTTGCGATCACTACATCAAGTCGTAATGTTATTACGGAGAGCGATGTACAGGGATATATAGATTATGTGCTCGAAGGACAGTCAGAGCTTGTTAAGTCTAATAAGACTACGGTGGAGACAGGTGACGTGGTCAATATCGACTATCAGGGCTTAAAGGACGGAGTTGCCTTCGATGGCGGAACTGATGAGGGCTATGATCTGACAATTGGTTCGGGAACCTTCATTGAAGGCTTTGAAGACGGACTTATCGGCCATCAGGTCGGCGAAGAAGTGTCACTTGACCTTACATTCCCCGAAAATTACGGAGCGGCCGAGCTTGCAGGTAAAGCAGTGGTATTCAAGGTTAAGATCAATTACATAAGCGAGCATAAAAAGCCTGAGCTTAATGACGAGACGGTTATGGGCTACGGAATAGAAAATGTATCCAACGTGGAAGAATACAGAAATTTTGTCAATGATAGCCTGCAGGAATCTGCTGACAATGACTATCTGTCCATGAAGAGGGATGCACTGCAGCAGGCACTTGTTGATACTTGTACCTTCGCTGATGTGGAGAACCTTGGTCTGTATGATTATTATGTGGAGCAGATCAAGAAGCAGACTCAGACAATGGCCGATAATTACGGAGTCAGTGTGGATGATGTCATAAGCGGCATGTACGGGATGGACAATGCCCAGTACGAAGAATCCGTAGGAGAGCAGGCCAAGCTGCTTGTGCAGGGAGCTCTTGCCTGCGCCAAGGTAGCCAAGGATCAGAAGATCAAGCTTACGGATGAAGAATTCAACGCCCAGCTTAAGACGGACGCCGAGGCTTACGGATATGAGTCGGCCGAGGCTTTCAAGGCTGCGATAGATGCGGATGATTACAGGAACTTCATCCTCCAGAAGAAAGTGGTGGACAAGCTTCTAGAGACCGCAACGGTTACTGAGACTGAAGAGAATTAGGAGGACACTATGGACTTGGTAAACATAAGGGATTTGTACAGGGACAAGGAAAAATTCACAGATAAGGAGATAAGCATAGGCGGATGGCTTCGAGGCAACAGAGATTCCAAGACATTCGGATTCTTGGTCGTTAATGACGGTACCTTCTTCGAGACATTGCAGGTGGTGTATTCCGATGCGCTTCCCAATTTCGATGCCATAACCAAGCTTAATGTAGGTGCTGCCATTACGGCAAGGGGTACTATAGTTGCGACACCCGATGCCAAGCAGCCTTTTGAGATGCAGGCTAAAGAGGTGGTGATAGAGGGCGAATCAACTGCGGACTATCCGTTACAGAAAAAGCGCCATACCTTCGAATACCTAAGGACCATAACTCACTTAAGGGCCAGAACGAACACCTTCGAAGCAGTATTCAGAGTCCGCTCCGTAGCGGCCTATGCGATCCATAAGTTCTTCCAGGAGAGGGATTTCGTATATGTACACACACCCATTATTACAGGAAGTGACTGCGAGGGTGCGGGTGAGATGTTCCAGGTGACGACCATGGACCTTAACGATATACCGAAGACTGAGGACGGATCGGTAGACTACTCGAAGGATTTCTACGGCAAACAGACCAATCTTACCGTGAGCGGACAGCTCAATGTTGAGACCTATGCATTCGCCTTCAAGAATGTGTATACCTTCGGCCCCACATTCCGCGCCGAGAATTCCAATACCACAAGACATGCGGCGGAATTCTGGATGATAGAGCCTGAGATATGTTTTGCAGACCTTAAGGACGATATGATATTAGCCGAGAGCATGCTTAAGTATGTCATTAACTATGTGCTTGAGCATTGCCCGGAGGAGATGAACTTCTTTAATAATTTCGTGGACAAGGGGCTTATCGAGAGGCTTAAGCATGTGGCGACATCAGAGTTCGGTCATGTGACATACACGGATGCCATTAAGATACTTGAGAAGCATAATGATGAATTTGATTACAAGGTATACTGGGGCTGTGATTTGCAGACCGAGCATGAGAGATACCTGACAGAGAAGGAATTCGGTCGTCCTGTCTTCGTGACGGATTATCCTAAGGAGATCAAGGCATTCTATATGAAGCTTAATGAAGACGGTAAGACCGTGGCAGCCTGTGACTGTCTCGTGCCCGGTATCGGCGAGATCATAGGCGGCTCACAGAGAGAGGATGATTATGACCTTCTGCTTAAGCGCATGGAGGAGTGCGGACTTAAGAAAGAGGATTACGACTTCTATCTGGATCTTCGTAAGTACGGTTCCGTAAGACATGCGGGCTTCGGACTCGGATTCGAGAGATGCATTATGTACTTAACCGGAATGGGCAATATCCGTGATGTTGTGCCCTTCCCCAGAACTGTAGGTAACTGCGATCTGTAATATCTCCATGATCGGCCGGAGATATATGATCATATGGATTGACGGAATATGAGAGACGGTCATTTTGCCCTGAGGAGGGTTCTTGGGGTGACATTAAGCTTAATACTGACTCTGTCCATCCCCATGTCAGCGCATGGGGCTACTATCGCAGAGCTTAAGCAGCAGCAGAAGGAGACACAGAAGCAGCTTGATGCGACCAACAGCAATATCAGTTCCCTGACCGAGCAGAGAAAGGGAATAACAGAAGAGATAGAGGAGATCGATGATGAGATAGTCGAGGTGCTTGCTTCCGTCAGCCTGCTTGAAGATGAGGTCGAGGATATCAAGTCCAAGATAAGTGAGAAGGAAGACGAGATCAAGGTCAAGACCGCAGAGCTTGAAGAGGCCGAAGCCACGGAGACGGCACAGTATGAGGCCATGAAGACCCGTATAAGGTTCATGTACGAGAAGGGTGATTATACATATGTGCAGCTTCTTATTGAGGCCAAGAGCCCTGCAGATCTGGTGAATAAGACAGAATACTTCGAGAAGCTCTACGAATATGACCGCAAGATGTTAATAGCCTATCAGGAGGCCAAGCAGGCTGTTGCTGATGCCAAGGCAGCGCTTGAGGCGGAACAGGCAGAGCTTAAGGAGCAGCAGGAGGAACTGGAGGTCAATCTCTTAGAGCTTGAAGCCGAGAAGGCAGAGCTTGACAGTCTGATGGAGGAGAAGAAGGCGGAAGCTGCCAATTTCGATACGGCGATAAGCAAGGCCAAGCAGGAGGCAGCCGCATATAAGGCCAAGATCAAGCAGCAGAATAATGAGATCAAGAAGCTTGAGGCAGAAGAGGCTGCAAGGAAAGCGGCGGAGCAGGCAGCGGCGTCAGGTACGTCGGGCAGCAAGAAAAGCGGTAGTGCCTATAATGTGGATTCCGCTTCGGTGATAAGCAGTTCAAGCGGCAGTGCATCGGGAAAAGAGATCGCCTCCTATGCGTGCAAATTCGTGGGTAATCCCTATGTCTACGGCGGTACATCCTTAACTAACGGCTGTGACTGTTCGGGCTTCACCTATTCCGTATATAAGGCATGCGGCTACAGTATACCAAGAGCGGGAACTGCACAGAGAAGTGCAGGAAGAGGAGTGTCCTATGCAGAGGCACAGCCCGGAGATATCATATGCTATCCGGGGCATGTGGCCATATATATAGGCAACGGGCAGATAGTACACGCAAGCACACCGAGTACCGGCATCAAGTACGGATCGGCTACTTATAAGGAAATGATCACAATACGAAGGATCGTGGATTAGAGGAGAGATTATGGAATCAAAAGAGATGGTTTTGGTCATTGACTTCGGAGGACAGTACAATCAGCTCGTAGCGAGGCGTGTCAGGGAATGTAACGTATATTGTGAGATAACATCATACAGGACGCCCATTGAGAAGATAAAGGCTATGTCTCCTAAGGGCATCATATTGACAGGAGGACCGAGTAGCTGTTATGAAGAAGGAGCAGCCACATGTTCTCCTGAGCTTTTTGAGCTTGGAATACCGGTACTTGGTCTCTGTTACGGCGCACAGCTTATGATGCATATGCTTGGAGGTAAGGTTGAGAGAGCGTCCGTCAGGGAATATGGTAAAACAGAGGTGAGTGTACGCACGGACAGTCCGCTTTTCACAGGGATCACAGGAGATGATGATCACGATCCCACGGCGGAATTGAGCCATGAGGCAACAACAATATGCTGGATGAGTCACTTCGACTATATAAGTAAGATAGCTCCCGGATTCGAGGTGGTGGCGCATACTTCAGGATGTCCCGTGGCGGCGGCTCAGGATAAGAGCAGAGGATTATATGCCATACAGTTCCATCCGGAGGTATTACATACGGTTGAGGGAACGAGGATACTTAATAATTTCGTTAAGAATATCTGTAATTGCGAAGGTACATGGAGGATGGATTCTTTCGTCACTAATGCCGTAGAAGAGATTAAGGGCAAGGTAGGAGACGGCAGGGTGCTGCTTGCCCTGTCAGGCGGAGTGGATTCATCGGTTGCCGCAGCGCTTTTATCCAAGGCTATCGGAGAACAGCTTACCTGTGTATTCGTAGACCACGGCCTTATGAGGAAGGACGAAGGAGATGAGGTGGAAGAAGTATTCGGAGAAAGGGGAGACTTTGAACTCAATTTTGTAAGGGTGAATGCGGCAGAGAGATACTATGAGAAGCTTAGAGGCGTGACCGAACCGGAGCAGAAGCGTAAGATAATAGGTGAGGAATTCATAAGGATATTCGAAGAGGAATCGCATAAGATCGGAGCTGTGGATTTTCTTGCTCAGGGAACCATATATCCGGACGTGGTTGAATCGGGACTGGGAGGAGAGTCTGCGGTCATCAAGTCACACCACAATGTGGGAGGTCTGCCGGAGCATGTGGATTTCAAGGATATAATAGAGCCTCTGCGTAATCTTTTTAAGGATGAAGTTCGTAAGGTGGGACTGGAGCTGGGGCTTCCTGCGAAGCTGGTATTTCGCCAGCCCTTCCCCGGACCGGGACTGGGGGTTCGTATCGTGGGCGAAGTCACAGCCGATAAGGTGCGCATAGTACAGGATGCGGATGCGATCTACAGAGAAGAGATAGCGAAGGCAGCAGGCGAGGGAGAGGCACCGAATTGGATGCCCGATCAGTACTTTGCAGCCATTACCAATATGCGTTCCGTAGGTGTAATGGGAGATGAGAGAACCTACGATTATGCCATCGCATTACGCGCAGTTAAGACGGTGGATTTCATGACGGCCGAGGCAGCGCCCATTCCTTGGGAGGTGCTCCAGAAGGTGATGAGCCGTATAATAGGTGAGGTACGCGGAGTCAACAGAGTTCTGTATGATCTAAGCTCGAAGCCGGCTTCGACCATAGAATTCGAGTGACAGCGTGAATCTGTATATAGCTTGTGAAGAGATAGAATAATAATTAATTAATGGAGGAGAAAAATGATCTATGACAGACGCCCGGACGATATGGTCCGAATCACAACGCCGGAACTTGCGGATAAGTTCATTGAAGAACAGATGGAAGCACTAAGAGAGCAGATAGGTGATAAGAAGGTTCTGCTGGCACTATCCGGAGGAGTTGATTCTTCCGTAGTCGCTGCTATGCTGATTAAAGCAATAGGGGATAAGCTCACCTGTGTCCACGTTAATCATGGCCTGCTCCGTAAGGGTGAGCCTGAGCAGGTAATAGAAGTGTTCAGGAATCAGATGAAAGCCAATCTTGTATATGTGGATGCTACGGACAGATTCCTTGATAAGCTTGCGGGAGTAACAGATCCTGAGACAAAGCGTAAGATAATAGGCGGCGAATTCATAGAAGTATTTGCGGAAGAGGCTCGTAAGCTCGATGGAATAGAGTTTCTTGCACAGGGGACCATCTGGCCGGACATCTTAGAGAGTGAGGCCGGAATCAAGGCTCATCACAATGCGGGAGGGCTTCCGGAGGATATGAATTTTAAGCTGGTGGAGCCGGTTAAGATATTGTTCAAGGATGAGGTTCGTATCGTGGGAGAGCGTCTTGGACTTCCTGTCGGTATGGTATATCGTCAGCCTTTCCCCGGTCCCGGACTTGGTGTCCGCTGTCCCGGTGCCATCACAAGAGACCGTCTCGAAGCAGTTCGTGAGTCGGATGCCATACTCAGGGAGGAATTCGCCAAGAACGGCTTAGAGGGCAAGGTATGGCAATACTTCACGGTTGTGCCGGATTTCAAGTCAACAGGAGTCAAGGACGGCAAGCGAACCTTTGACTGGCCGTGCATAATCCGTGCGATTAATACCACGGATGTCATGGAGGTAACAGTGGAGCATCTCTCAGATGAGCTTATTGACCACCTTGTTAAGAGAATCATAACAGAGGTTCCTGGTATCAACAGAGTCCTCTTCGACTATACTCCCAAGCCCCCGGCGACGGTGGAATACGAGTAATCGCTGCGGCTAAATGTGCAGAAATAAGCATTATTGAGGAATTGTATATCAATGATTTAGATCTTTTGGATAGTAAAGCAATTTAGGATTGTATTATTGTAATTCGTTATAGTCGAGCTTATAAAAGGAAACAGGTGGAATTAACAGATAATAATAAGGGCTATAGGAATTAATGAAACAAAAATATTTTGATATCAGAAAATTTGATGAATATAAAGAAGACAATCGTCGCGAGGTGAAAAAAGCTAAAGGTGGGCTTCCACTTAGCC
>DGII01000128.1 GCA_002393095.1 Lachnospiraceae bacterium UBA3826
TTACCCTCGCAACGTAATTCAGATACTTGATCTTATTCTCGTCTGAGGCAGAACTCTCATAATCTATGATAGCATATGAGCCGTCAGCCAAGAGGAATAGATTGTCCATACGAAGCTCATTGGCTTCTATCGCAGGCAGATTAGTAGGCTTTGCTTCTACTATCCTTGGGATGGTAAGTCCAAGCACCTCATAGAAAGCGTCGGCATAGTTATCCGCAAGCACTTTGGACATAATGTCCTTGTTCTGATATGCGATATCCATGCTGTCATAGTTGTCGCAGGTGTCGTGATTGTGGTAATCTACGCATTCCACGGCTGCATCATTATTCAGTTTTTCGTCTTTTGCCATATATCATCCTCCATGTGCATACTTATCTTCATCGCATACACATGAAAAGACATACAGACAATAGCCTGAGATATGTGATATTCCCCTTCTATTTCCCTAAAACTCTAAAACTCTAATACTATAACAAATAATCAAATATATGGAATATCGGACAAACGTCCCTGAATCAAATGTGTATTCGATTAAGATTGTATGCAGATACTAGCATATATGTATGGCTTCGTCAAGGCTATATATAAGAACTCCGGTATAATCGACATAAATCTTGACTAATTCAGTAGGAATGATAAAATAAGAGTTATAACAGTATCGTATACTTGACAGAATTATGGACAGATGATCGGAGGACATATGTGGATTTCAACTAAAGGTAAAAACGCAATAAAGGTGATGATAGATCTGGGGATATACTCTACAGGTGAGCCTGTCAAGGTCAAAGATATAGCCAGAAGGCAGGATATCTCGGACAAATACTTAGAGCAGATAATCGCCATGCTTAATAAAGCAGGGCTTGTAAGAAGCATACGAGGCGCCAGAGGCGGATATGTGCTTGAGAATGCTCCTGATAAGTATACCGCCGGCATGATACTTGAAGCTGTAGAAGGCGATATGTCGGTAGTAGATAACACAAGCGAAGTTACTTCGGACAACCTCACGGATATAGTAAGCAACCGCCTGTGGGACAAGCTAGACGAATCTGTTCGCTCAGTTCTTGATAATGTCACACTTGCAGATATGCTCGAATGGCATGAATCACTCCTTGTGGATCAGTATATGATATGAATTTCTTGAAAAGAGGAGTGTCCGAGCAAAATATTGCGGAATGTATGAACATACCTCTTTCACATGTCGAAGAACTTGCGGCACAGCTTAATATCTGACACACACAGGGAGTTCCGTAAGGAACTCCCTGTTATAGCTTTAACCAAGCCGGCTCTTCCGACTTTTATTATGCGGAAAAAACTTCACTTATATCAAGCTTATCATTAAGTATCAGAATATCTGCCGCTTTACCGGATTCTATGCTTCCAATCCTGTCATACATCCCAAGTGCCTTGGCGGGAGTAGCTGTGGCCGAATATATCGCATCCTCGGCTCTTATTCCTGCCAGTATTGCGAATCTAAGGCAATCATAGAGATCGGATACGCTGCCTGCAAGGGTTCCGTCCGTAAGTGTCGCCCTGCTGCCTCTCTTGATAACCCTCTGCCCGCCAAGCTCATACTCACCATCTGGCATCCCCGTTGCTTCCATACTGTCACTTATAAGTATGATGCGGTCGGCGCCCATTATCTTATATGTACTTCTTATTACCGCCGGATGCAGATGTGTCCCGTCACATATAAGCTCTGCACAGACATCACTGTCATAGGCAGCACCCACTACTCCGGGCGCTCTGTGATTATAAGACGGCATGGCATTATACAGATGTGTAACCTGCTTTATCCCAGCTTCTATGGCAGCAATGGCCGTATCATAGTCTGCCATGGTGTGGGCAATGGTAAAACACAGGCTCTTACTTCTATTCCTTATAAGCTCAATCGCTCCCTCCGTCTCCGGTGCAATGGCTATAAACCTTATCAAACCGCCGGATGCAGCAAGGAGTCGGTCAATCAGTTCACTGTCAGGAGGAATTATATATTGGGGATTCTGTGCCCCCTTTTTCTCCTTGGAGATAAAGGGACCCTCAAGATATATGCCCTTAATGGCGCTGTGCTTAACCTCACTGACTCTTATGCATATCTCTTTAAGAGCATCCTCAGGCATGGTCATGGTCGTGGGACAATATGATGTTATCCCACGGCTTCTCTCATACTCAGCCATTCTGTATATCTCATCGGATGAAGCGGTGCATGTGTCGTATCCTATACATCCATGGGTATGTATATCCACCAGTCCCGGAAGGATAAGTGCTTCACCGTTATCCAATGCCTCTTCATATGTCAGGCTATCTCCCTTATAGCACACATCCCTTATAAGTCCGTCTTCTATATGTACATCACCTTGTCTAAAATCCCCTCCCGGAGTATATATATTGCCGCTTAACCTCTTCATACCAGCAATTATCCCCCAAAGGTTCACAGCCGTCAACAGGTAATACGATTATAGCACTTTCAGTTGTCAGTCTTTGCCTTCAAATATCTCCCTCATAGTTCTCCAGCCGAGCACCGCACACTTAACTCTTGCAGGCATGTGGGAGACACTTTCAAGGATACCTGCTTCCTCCAGTTCTTCCTTCTCTTCCTCGGTTATACCCTCCTTTATCATCCGAAGGAACAGATCACACAAATGAAGGGCGTCAGCCTTAGTCCTGCCTATTATCATATCCAGCATGATATCCGCAGATGCCTGTGATATCGCGCATCCTTCACCCTCATAAGCACCATCCTTCACAATTTCTCCGTCTACACATAGGTGCAAAGTAATCTCATCTCCGCAGGAAGGATTTACCCCTTCCAATGTGTAATTGGCTCCCTCTATGCTGTGCTTGTGATATGGTCTTAAGTTATGCTCATTGATTATTTCATTATACAGAGTGTTGTTTATATCAGCCATTTTCCGAATTTACCTTATTTTCAAATCTATATTACGATTCTTTACCTTTACTTTACTGATTACTAATATCCCATTCTGCTTCTTATACCGGACAGCACATCCAGAAATCTGTCGATCTCCGCTTCCGTATTATATATCCCTACGCTTAATCTGGTACTGGAATTGACTCTTGTTCCCGCAAGCTCTCCCAGATATCTGTGAAGCGGCTCTGCGCAGTGATGTCCTGCTCTTACGCACACACCGGCGTCAGCGAATATCTGCGCCACATCATGAGGATGCACACCCTCTATCCTGAAGGCTACGATCCCGTGATGATTGCATGCCTTCCTACCGCCTATTATCTTCACATACGGCATATCATTCATGGCATTCACGACCTTAGCCGTCAGCGCATTCTCTCTGGCAACTATCTGCTCGAAGCCATACCTGTCTATGAACTCTATGGCTGCCTTAAGTCCTACCGCACCACCAACATTGACGGTTCCTGCCTCGAACTTATGCGGAAGCTCGGCATATACCGTTCTCTCCTTGGTCACGGTCTCTATCATCTCCCCGCCGTACAGAAAGGGCGGCATCTTATCAAGCAGTTCCTTTCTTCCGTAGAGCACGCCTATTCCCATTGGTGCATACATCTTGTGTCCTGAGAAAGCATAGAAGTCCGCACCGAGCTCCTTAACATCCACACCTATATGTGCCACCGCCTGAGCTCCGTCTATTACCGCCACTCCTCCGGCCTCATGCACAAGGTCAGTCATGGCTTTAATATCATTGATCCTGCCTATGACATTGGATATCTGTGTCATGGCAAGTATCCTTGTCTTCTCACTTATAAGGTCCTTAAGCTTATTAAGATCAAAGCTTCCATCCTCTTCGGGATCGAAGAATACTACCCTTGCGCCCTTAGCATCTGCCGCCCGCTGCCAAGGAAGGAAATTGCTGTGGTGCTCGGCGGTACTTACTATTATCTCGTCGCCTTCATTCAACACACTCATTCCATAGCTGTACGCTACAAGATTGATACTCTCCGAAGCATTACGGGTGAAGATGATCTCACTTGCATCTCCCGCCCCGATATAATCTGCCACCGCTTGACGGGATTCCTCATAAGCATCCGTAGCCTCCACGCTTAGCTCATATATGCCTCTTAATGGATTGGCATTATGCCTCCTGTAATATTCTTCCACAGCCTCAATCACACATTCCGGCTTCTGGGTCGTCGCCCCGTTATCCAGATATGCAATATCCGCTTCTTTTATAAGAGGGAATTCATCCCTCACACTGTCATCCAATCTTATGATTTCCATATCCCTCTATACCTTTATACCTTTACCTGCTTTTACCTAAGCCTGTTATATCCGGCGGCTAAGAGCCGATCCCTCTCAATCATCACCCATATGCTTACTTATGATGCGCCTTGTCCTGTCATCCTCTATCTTACCTGCCACCGCATCTATCTTGGCTCTCTCCATAAGCACATATGCATCCTTCTCACTTATGCCTCTCGACTTCATATAGGTCAGCAGATGCTCATCAAGCCGTCCTATGGTTGCTCCGTGAGCACCCTCCACATCTTCTTCGTCACAGAGGATAAGTGGGATAGTCTGATTGACTATGGTATCATCTATCAACAGCACATCCTCAAGCTCGGCGCCCTTAGCTCCGCCACAGCCCTTGTGGAAGTCTATTGTGCCCCTGAAAAGCTTCCTGGCTCTGCCCTTCATGACGCCGTTTACGCCTATATTGCTCTCCGAATTTCTTCCACGGTGATCCGCCACATAATTCATATCAAGCACAGCGTCTCCGTCAAGCGAATATGCCACATCAATGCTTACACCGCTGCCCCTGCCGCTCAATCCGGTATTGGAGCCGTAGTAATTAACTCCGCCTCCAAGGATCACCTGAATCAGATTAAAGCGCCCACCGTCTGCAACATAGCCTCCTATATCGTTATACAGGCTCACCTCTCTTCCCAGTCTGTTCACCTGTATCAGTGTCAGGCTTCCTCCCTCAGCTATATGATACTTATTCTGCAGGATGAAATTGTACGCTCCGGCGCTGTCATCATCTGCAATATCCTGTATCACGGTAAGGGAACTTTCCTCTCCTATTGTAAAATCAAGAAGACTTACTCTGTCCTCTCCCTCAGACTTCTCTCCCTCATGGCGACCGCCTTTATAGAAGATATACAGCGGCTTCTTAGCCTTAACTCCCTCTTCGGTTATATATCCCTCAGGCTTGATGCCCGTATTGGAAAGCAAAGCATCGAATTCCTCTCCAAGCCCCGTATTAACAGGAATATCCGACATTGGTCCTACAGCCCTGCCCGCTACTCTGTCCACACCGTCGGGAATCTCCTCCTTATATACCGCCCGCACAGGCTTAATATCAAGCTCTATACAGGTCTCATTCATCTTAAGTCTGTTCCATGTTCTTGCCGGAAGCTTATTAATGCATATATTCTTCGTATCATCCATCATCCTATACTTCCTTTCATCTCAAGACTTATCAGGTTGTTCATCTCCACTGCGTATTCAAGCGGAAGCTCTTTGCTCACATTGTCTGCAAAGCCTCTGACTATGAGAGCTCTGGCCTCTTCCTCGGATAAGCCTCTGCTCATCAGGTAGAATACCGTCTCATCGCTTATCCTTCCTATCTTGGCCTCGTGCCCTACATCAGCATCTGCGCATCGTACATCCATTGCAGGGATCGTATCAGAACGACTGATATCATCTACCATTAAGGACTCACATGACACCGCCGACTTGCTGCCATGGGCATCCTTGGCTATTATGACAGAGCTTCTGAATGTATTGATACCACCCGACTTGCTGATGGAACGGGTATTGATATATGAGGATGTATCGCTGGCATTATGGACTACCTTGGTCCCCGTATCCAGATTCTGTCCTTCGCCTGCGAAGGTCACACCTGTGAATTCCGCTCTCGCACCCCTGCCATTTAACACGCTCATGGGATACAGATATGATATATGCGAACCGAAGGAACCCGATACCCACTCTATCTTGCCACCCTCTTCCACTATGGCACGCTTGGTATTGAGGTTATACATGTTCTTAGACCAGTTCTCGATGGTAGAGTATCTCAGAGTAGCGTTTTTACCTATATAGAGCTCCACGCAGCCGGCATGGAGATTCGCCACATTATACTTAGGTGCTGAGCAGCCCTCTATGAAGTGCAGATATGCACCCTCCTCCACTATAATAAGGGTATGCTCGAACTGGCCTGCTCCCTTGGCGTTGAGTCTGAAGTAGGACTGAAGCGGAATATCCAGATGTACGCCTGCCGGTACATATACGAAGGAGCCTCCGGACCATACCGCACCGTGCAGGGCAGCGAACTTGTGATCCGTAGGCGGAACCGCTTTCATGAAGTGCTCACGTATCATATCCGCATATTCACCGCTTAAGGCACTCTCTATATCCGTATATATGACACCCTGCTTCGCCACATCATCCTTGATGTTGTGATATACAAGCTCGGAATCGTACTGCGCTCCCACACCCGCAAGAGACTTGCGCTCCGCCTGCGGTATCCCCAGCCTGTCGAATGTATCCTTGATATCCTCAGGCACATCCTCCCAGCTTGTATGCATCCTCTCCGTATTGGGGCGTACATAAGTGACTATATTGTCAATATCCAGACCTTCAAGGGAAGGTCCCCAATCCGGAATATTGATCTCATTATATATTTTCAGGGCTTTAAGTCTGAATTCCCTCATCCATTCGGGAT
>DGII01000085.1 GCA_002393095.1 Lachnospiraceae bacterium UBA3826
TGGTATCATTCTTGGCCCAGAAGGTGATATTATATGTCCTGCTCTCATCAAAGGATTCAGGCATGGTGAAGGCTTCCATTCCTTTACGGCCGTGACAGCCCGTAAGAACAAGTGAAGATAATGACACCATTGTCATAATTATCATCGTTCTTTTTCTGACGGTTCGCCCGATGTCATGTATACTTCTGTCTGAATGAAGGCGTGACTGCCTTGTTTTTCTCACTATCATCCCTTGGTACCTCCTCTTGAGACACCCGCCATTATCTTCTTATGGAATATGAGGAAGAGTATGACAAGGGGTACGCTTATGGCTACGACCGCCGCCATCATGGCAGGGATATTCTCCCTTCCGAAGCCGTTCTCACGAATCGACTGTATGCCGTTGCTGACAAGGAAGTAGTTCTCATCATCTGTTATGAGTCTCGGCCATACATAGGAGTTCCAGCACTCTATGACCTTAAGTATTATGATGGTCACTATGGTGGGTTGAGATATTGGTATCATGACCTTAAGCAGATATTTGATATCCGATGTACCGTCCACCTTGGCAGCCTTATATAGCTCCTCAGGAATCATCTCGAAGTTCTCCTTAAGCAGATATATATAGAATACCGAGGTGACGGATGGAAGTATGAGTCCTAAGAATGTATTACGCAGATTAAGCTCTGTGATCGTGACAAAATTGGTGATTATCACAAGCTCGTTGGGTATCATCATAAGAGCTAAGAAGAATGCGAATAGAGCACTCCTTCCCCTGAAGTCGATCCTGGCGAAAGCATATGCCGACAGGATGATCACTATCATCATAAGGGCGGTCGTCACTAATGTGAAGATGATCGTATTGAGGAAATATCTCCCAAGAGGCACCGAAGTGAAGGCGTTCACATAGTTCTCCAATGTGGGACTGGTCGCATAGAACTTCGGGACATACTCACCGTTATAGGACGCATAGCTCTTAATGGAAGTAAGCAGCATCCAGTAGAAGGGGAAGATCACGATGATTCCCCATATGGTGAGCAGGATATATGTAATTGCCTTTTTTATACTCTGTGTCTTTTTCATCTGTTCTGTTATTCCGTTAATTACCTATCATCCACACATGACACCTTGCATGTGTTACAGCGTATGCTACTGTGTCACCGTCTTCCTGCTGATTAACAGATTGATTATGGTTATGGTGAATACTATCGCAAAAAGAATAAGTGCCGCTGCGGATGCATAAGAAGGATAACCGCCGCTGTTGCCGTAGAGCATATCATAGACATAGCCCACTATGGTATTCATCCCCGCGCTGTTAAGGTCTGTTCCGAAGAGTGCCACCTCATCGCTGTATGCCTTGAAGGCTCCTATGAATCCCGTGATGATCAGATAGAAGATCGTCGATGATATCATGGGCAGCGTGATCTTGCAGAATATCCTAAGAGAGCTTGTGCCGTCCACTCTCGCCACCTTATAGTAGTCCGGATTGACCGAAGCCAGTGCACTTGTAAGTATAAGTATCTTGAAGGGAATGACTACCCATACGGTATAGATACACATCACCATGATCTTGGCCCAATAAGGGCCGTCTATAAAGTCCACACTGCTGCCGCCGAATGCCTTGATAAGCAGATTGATAAGACCGTCCGAATATGCCGTCTTCTTAAAAAGCACCATGAACACAAGTCCAACAGCCAGCGTATTGGTCACATATGGTAAGAAGTACAACGTCTGATACAGACTCTTAAGCTTGCTTATGGAACTTAATCCCAGCGAGATAAGCAGTGCGAGTCCGGTAGATACAGGCACCGTGATCATGACTATGATAAAGGTGTTCTTAAGAGCCTGTACGAAGTATGTATCATGAAGTACATAAGAATAATTAAAAAAACCGTAGCCTGAATAAACCTGTGAAGCAAAGTTATAATTCTCCTCCACGGAATAGATGAGTACATCAATAAGTGGGTATACCATGAATACCCCAAGGAATATAAGTGCCGGCAGCATATACAGCCAGCCGAGTATATTCTGTCCAAGTCGAAGTTTCTTCATAGATGCCTATTCCTTATCAAATCGCAGCAGTTCTTCAGTCTCCATATCAAAGATGTGCGTCTTGGCAGGCTTAAGCGAGAAGCTTACCGTATCTTTATCCGTATCCACCTGATTCTCCGCACTGATTATTGAGCGGACACACACAGTATCGGCTGCCGTAGCTGCATCATGGAAGGATACAACACTTATGTCACGTCCCATTACCTCCACTCTGTCAAGCTTACAGCTAAGAGGCCCCTTATCATTAAGTATAAAGCCCTCCGGACGGATTCCAACATATACCTCTCTTCCATCGGTCTTCACCCTCTCACCGTTCATGATAGCGGTGTCAGGTACATCGAGAACCCTTACATCTTCTATATATAATCCGCCGGTCTCAATCCTGCCTTTGAATACATTGATGGCAGGCGTTCCGAGGAACCTTGCTACGAAGAGATTATTAGGCTTATCATAGACCTCCTGTGGCTTGCCCACCTGATGTATGACTCCTGACTTCATGACTACGATCAGATCCGATATGCTCATAGCCTCTTCCTGATCGTGAGTTACGAATATGGTGGTGATTCCCGTCTCTCTCTGGATACGGCGTATCTCCTCACGGGTCTGTAATCTCAATCTTGCATCCAGATTAGATAAGGGCTCATCCAAGAGCAATATCTTCGGTCTCTTGACAAGCGCTCTTGCTATAGCCACTCTCTGCTGCTGACC
>DGII01000097.1 GCA_002393095.1 Lachnospiraceae bacterium UBA3826
GCGGAGGTCACGGGTCCGATTCCCGTTGCCAGCTTATAGACTATGGACCATGAGGATATCATGGTCTTTTTATTTGCCTACGACTATGCGGCATGGGAGATTGTTGCAGCGCAGACTGTCTGTGGGTATACACAGATACAGACTGTCTCCGTCACGGATCACCTGCTGACCCTTATACAATACTCTGGCTCCGTTCTCATTATATACCGTTACGGGAGGAATGTATGACATGGCATGCGAGTAGTTGCCCGTAAGGGCTGCACACAGAAGTATGAGCAGTAAAGTTCCGGACAGCTCCCCCTTGAATATATCCTTCTCCATGTACCATGTATCATATGTTAAGGAGCGCTGCCCATAATGTGAGCCTGCGGAAAGGCAGAGCAGGAGGATAAAAAGGAAGAGGGCAAGTGCAAGATATGGGATATCAAGGGTGCTTGCATACATCTTAAGGCTAAGTACGGTAAAAAGGGTTACTATACATTTATAGAGTATATTGACAAGCCTGCCGGCAAATTCTTTTAAGGACGGGAACCGGTAGGGTATGTGTGCGGGATTGTTAAGATGACAGAGCAGCTCATCAGCAGACTGATACCTTTTGGCGGGGTCATCCTGTATACATCTGTCGATCATATACGAGAGAGCGCTGTAGCTGTCACGCTTGAAGAATCTGTGCTTAATGTAGGATAGGGGACTCAGGCGTCTGTATTGAATGTTGCTCAGACGCTTAAAGGTCATGCCGAGAGCATAGATGTCGCTTCCGGCATCGACCGCACCTCCCTTACGCTGCTCAGGCGGAGCGTATGGAAGTGTTCCGCTTAGGGAAGAGGGGCTGCTTACATTGCATATATATGCGCTTCCAAGGTCGATAGGGTGGAGCATGCCGTCAGCTCCAAGTATTATATTGGACGGCTTGCAGTCCAGATATAGAATAGCAGGTGTCATTGAATGTATATATCTGTAGATTTCGGACATCTGTATCATCCAGTCATACAATGTACTTATGCTTACGGCATGCGTGGCACAATATCTGTCAAGGCTTGTTCCCCTAATATAGTCCATAACAAGTCCGGTATATCCGTCGATGTCCAATACATCTAAAAGTCTCGGAAAAGCGGGATGCTCAATAAGCCTAAGCGCGGAGAGCTCGTTGTCTGCAAGATTGCGGACAAGCTTGACGGCTCTGGTCTTCTTAAGCTTAAGATCGTCTGCAAGGTATACTGTTCCAAAGGCTCCGCTTCCGATTATCTGACCTATCCTGTATCTTCCGGATATGATTTGACCGGTAAGCTCAAGCGCTGTGTTCTCTATTGTATTGGTGCCGCTTATTCTCTCTTTTTTAGTCATGCTGAATCCTCCTTATCACTATCGCACTCTGGTTATCCTTTTCGCCGAGCATCAGGTTCCTTTCATATATGTAATATAGCTTCTTACACATGACGGACCGGTTACGGGTAAAAGGGGCATCTTCTCCTGTGGGAGCTAAAAGGGCAGCTCTTCTGTAGAAGCCGTCGGTGCAGAGCAGGAGCGTCTCACCGGGTCTTAAGCTTAACCTGTGTATATCCGCGGGGTAATAGCGGCCTGTGCCTATGGCTCTGATAAGTCTGCCGTCCCGGTATATATGATCGCGTCCGATAAGTCTGCCGGTGCCATTCACAGAGTATCGATACAGGCGGCTGTCTCCGAGATGCATATATACTGCATGTCCGCCCTTGATGCATAGCAGACTTACGGTCGTTCCGGTGTCAAAGCCCGTTCTTTTACCATGATCGGACAGATATATATGCTCTGAATAAAGTGTACGGAGCATAAGTGCTGTAAGGGACTTAAGATTCGTATTGTATGAGTGGGTATGCTCGATAAAAGATCTTCTCAGAGAGCATATGACATGACTGCTTGCGTATTCTCCGTCATGAAGTCCTCCGATTCCGTCGGCGACTGCGGCAAAAAGCAGTCGTTCACGGCCTCTGACAACAGAAGCTATAGCGAGAGAATCCTCATTATGTTCTCTGACTCCACGTTCCCACAGATAAGCCGTGTCGTAATTAACGGCGTGAGATTGTGCAGGCAATATTAACTTCCTCCTTTTATTCCATGATGCGGTCGGTCTGAGATCATCTGATCCGCAAGACCTTTCCCGATAGAAATGACGTGTAGGTGATTATATACTGTGAAACACAATTATTCAAGGAAAAATAACGGGTAAAAATATCAAAAAATGCAGGCTTAAATTTGGTCGATTTAACCAAAGGATTGCCATTGAAAAGAATAATAAAAACACATATACTAATATATGTGCCATAAAGCATAAAAACCACAATATATTGACAGACGGCATTGATTGCATGAAAATGTCGGGAACGGACAGAGAATGTACAGAGATAATACAAGGATCATACATATCGGTGACAGGGTTATAGGCGGCGGCAATCCTATACTCATCCAGTCTATGACCAATGTGCCCACTGAAGATACTGATGCGGTGACAGCACAGATACTTGGGCTCGAAGAAGCGGGATGCGAGATAATCAGGTGCACTGTACCGAATATCGAGGCTGCTAAAGCCATAGAGACCATTAAGAAGAGTATCCATATCCCGCTTGTTGCGGATATTCACTTCGACTATAGGATGGCTATAGAAGCCATAAGGTACGGAGCCGACAAGATACGCATCAATCCGGGGAATATCGGCGGCGAGGACAAGCTTAAGGCAGTTGTTGATGCGGCTAAGGAGAGGAACATACCTATAAGGGTAGGGGTCAACAGCGGTTCGCTTGAGCGTCACATCGTTGAGAGAGACGATGGCGTGACTGCTAAGGGTATCGTGGAGAGTGCTATAGATAAGGTACATATGATCGAGAACGCAGGCTATGATAATATTGTCATAAGCATCAAGTCCTCGGATGTCATGATGTGTGTAAGGGCACATGAAGCTTTGGTAGATAAACTGGAGAGACTTGGTACAAGGTATCCTTTGCATGTGGGCATCACCGAGGCGGGCACTGTACGAAGCGGCAATATCAAATCATCTATAGGACTGGGACTCATACTCGGACAGGGTATCGGTGATACCATAAGGGTATCACTTACCGGAGATCCTAAAGAGGAGATCACCTCCGCCAAGCTGATACTTAGAACTCTTGGACTTCGTAAGGGCGGTATCGAGGTTGTAAGCTGTCCGACCTGCGGACGGACAAGGATCGATCTTATCGGTCTGGCGACTAAGGTTGAGGATATGGTACAGAATATTCCTCTGGATATTAAGGTGGCGGT
Source organism: Lachnospiraceae bacterium UBA3826 (assembly GCA_002393095.1). GTDB lineage: Bacteria > Bacillota > Clostridia > Lachnospirales > Lachnospiraceae > Colinaster. The sequence continues at coordinate 3,271 of DGII01000097.1, forward strand.
TATGGGCTGCGCGGTGAACGGACCGGGAGAGGCCAAGGAAGCCGATATTGGAATAGCCGGAGGCAACGGAGAGGGTCTTATAATAAAGAAGGGCGAGATCGTCAAGAAGGTGCCTGAGGACAGGCTTCTGGATGAGCTTAAGCAGGAACTGGAGCATTGGAATGGCTGAAAGCAAAGGAATTGAGGTCAGATTATTTTTTGACGTATTCCCTACCATAAAAGTTAATAATGAACTTGATGTGATGTTCCGTAAGACAGAGGTTAGGAAGGTAAGTATATCTCCTGAGGGAGACAGCCTTACAATATGTATTCTGTCCGATCATATCATCCCGTACAGGCTTATCTGCAAAATGAAGAGTATCATAAAAGATACCTTGTTCAAAGACCGGAATATGCATATAAGGCTGCTCCAGAGGTATTCACTGCCTGACAGCTATAATCTTAAGACTGTCATGGAGGAGTATAGGGAGAGCATCTTAGAAGAGATAAAGGACAGGGATCATCTGTTAGGAACAGCGCTTAAGCAGGCTGATATAAGGTTTGACGACGAACGGACCATGACGCTTGTACTTCCTGATACAAGAACCAACAGAACAGGTGAGAAGAGACTGACAGAGATACTTGAGAAGATATTCACGGACCGGTGCGGTGTGGACTGTATCCTTCATATCGATTATAAGGAGAAGCAGGCAAGCTCCCTTAAGGCGGCGGATGATATCATGATAGAGCGGAGGATATCTGAGATTGCTGCCAGAGCAGGTATTAAGACCGTATATTCAGGGGATGATAAGGCAGAAGAGAGTGGGAACCTTACAAGCGCTGAGGCTTCTTATGAAGATGAGGCCGCACAAGGTAATCCGGATACAGGCAAAGCCGATAGAAACAGCGCACCTTCGGGCATATCGGATAAGGGCAAGGGCAGTACCGGAGGCAGCAGAACCTTTGACAAGGGTAAGCAGGAGGGCTATAAGCGTCGTGCTCTTAAGCAGAGTGATGCTCCCGGCGTGCTCTACGGCAGGGAATTCGATGGCGATGCCATACCGATGAAGGATATCACGGGTGAGATCGGCGAAGTCATAGTAAAGGGCGAGATAATAGCCACAGATGCCAGAGAGATACGCAACGAGCGCACCATATATATCTTCGATGTGTCCGATTATACGGATACCTTCAGGCTTAAGCTGTTCGTACATAATGATCAGGTCAAGGAGATATCTGACTCGCTCGCAGTGGGCTCATTTGTTAAGATCAAGGGTGTGGCTGCGTACAATACCTATGATAAGGAACTCAGTATAGAGCATATATCCGGCATTATGACCGCATCAAGCATAAAGGTGTCAAGAGAAGACAATGCTGCGGTTAAGAGAGTTGAGCTGCATTGCCATACCAAAATGAGTGATATGGACGGGGTGTCGGAGGCCACCGACATAATCAAAAGAGCATATAAGTGGGGGCATCCTGCCATAGCCATTACAGATCACGGTGTCGTACAGTCCTTCCCCGATGCATGGCATCTGTGGAGCGATATGTGGAGTAAGGAGAAGGAACGCCGTGCCAAGGCCAATGAGGAGGCTGTAGCGAGGGGGGAGGAGCCTACGGAGGATGCGAACCACCCTACAGGCTTTTTCAAGGTGATATATGGTGTGGAAGCCTATCTGGTTGATGATCTGGCACAGATATCCGTAGGAAAGTGTTCGGAGAAGATGTCTGACACTGCGGTCGTATTCGACATAGAGACAACCGGCTTTTCCGCAGTCAAGGACAGTATCATAGAGATAGGTGCGGTCAAGGTACAGGGGGGCGAGATAGCAGACAGATTCTCGGTATTCGTTAATCCCATGCGGCCTATCCCCTACAGGATCACCGAGCTTACTTCAATAACAGATGATATGGTTGCGGATGCCAAGCCAATAGAGGAGATACTGCCTGAGTTCATGGAATTCTGTAAAGGGGCATTCCTTGTAGCGCACAATGCGTCCTTCGATACATCCTTCATAAAGGAGAACTGCCGCAGACAGGGGCTTGAATATGACTTTAGTCATGTGGATACTGTGGAGCTTGCAAGAGCTCTGCTGCCACATCTGCCCAATTATAAGCTGCATACGGTAGCCAAGGACCTGAATGTATCTCTTGAGCATCATCACAGAGCGGTTGATGATGCCGAGTGTACTGC
>DGII01000116.1 GCA_002393095.1 Lachnospiraceae bacterium UBA3826
GGAGAGAAGGACATTATGAAAAAGAGTCGTGCTGTGATATGGCTTGTGGTAATGCTTGCATTACTTGCCGGTGGCATCTATGCGGCCATATACGGACTTGATCCGGAGGGAACGGGTTCTGCCGCAAGTATTAAGCAGGGTCTTGATCTGGCCGGTGGTGTGAGTATCACATATCAGGCTGTCGGAGATGAAGAGCCGAGCAAGGAGGACATGGCTGATACGGTATATAAGCTTCAGAAGAGAGTTGAAGGCTACAGTACCGAGGCCATAGTGTATTCCGAGGGCTCGGACAGGATCAATATAGAGATTCCCGGAGTCAGCGATGCCAACGCTATCTTAGAGGATCTTGGTAAGCCGGGAAGTCTGTTCTTCATCAGACAGACCGATGCGGATGGTAATATGAACTATGGCTTTGTGGGATATGATGATGAGATGTCTCCCATATATATGCTTACCAAGACGGTAGACCAGCTACAGGCTGACGGAGATATAGTTCTTACGGGAACAGAGGTTGCCGATGCACAGGCAGGTGCCGTCAAGGATTCGATGGGCAATCAGGAATTCGTGGTATCTCTTAATTTTACACCGGAGGGAACCACTAAGTTCGCGGATGCCACACAGCATGCTTATGATAACGGCGAGTCGATTGCCATATACTATGACGGTGAGATAGTAAGCGCTCCCAATGTCAATGAGCCAATACTTAACGGTCAGGCGCAGATATCGGGAAGCTTCACATACGAAGAGGCAGAGAGGCTTGCTTCTACCATAAGGATAGGTGGTCTTAAGCTTGAGCTTGAGGAACTTCGAAGTAATGTGGTAGGTGCACAGTTGGGACAGACAGCCATCACTACATCGCTTAAGGCAGCAGCTATCGGTTTTGCAATAGTTGCGATACTTATGATAGTGATATATCTGCTTCCGGGTGTTGCATCCGTAATAGCACTCGGAATGTACACGGTGCTTGTGATCCTTCTCTTATCGGGATTCGAGATAACACTGACACTCCCCGGTATAGCGGGTATCATCCTCTCTATCGGTATGGCGGTTGATGCGGATGTTATCATATTCGCACGTATAAGAGAGGAGATAGCAGCAGGCGCAAGCGTGGCCGAGGCTATAGATACGGGCTTTAAAAAGGCTCTTTCAGCCATCATAGATGGTAATATAACTACACTTATTGCGGCACTTGTGCTCGGTATCATGGGTACGGGAAGTGTCAAGGGCTTTGCCCAGACGCTCGGACTTGGTATCGTAGTATCAATGTTCACGGCACTTGTGATAACCAAGCTTCTTATCAGAGCCTTCTATGCGCTCGGTCTTAAGAGTGAGAAATTATACGGTCGTGCCAAGGAGCGTAATACTGTCGCATTCTTATCCGGCAAAAAGGTATTCTTCGCAATATCAATAATCGCAATACTGTCAGGCTTTGTGTTCATGGGTATCAATAAGGCCGGTGGCAACGATATACTTAACTATTCGATGGAATTCAAGGGAGGTACATCAACCACTGTTACCTTTGCTGAGGATATGAGTCTTGACAGGATAGATTCGGAGGTAGTACCCGTTATATCCGATGTGATAGGTGCAGGACAGGTACAGTGCCAGAAGGTACAGGGCACTACCGAGGTGGTAATCAAGACCAAGACACTTGATGTATCGCAGAGAGAGGCGATGAATCAGGCTCTTGTTGATAAGTTCGGAGTGGATAAGGAGAAGATCACGGCAGAGACCATATCTTCAACCATATCATCGGAGATGAAGCGTGATGCCATAATCGCAGTCATTGTAGCAACCATATGTATGCTTATATATATCTGGTTCAGATTCAAGGATGTACGCTTCGCAGCAAGCTCGGTGCTCGCACTTGTTCATGATGTGCTGGTGGTACTTGCCTTCTATGCAATAGCACGTATTACGGTAGGTAACACATTCATAGCATGTATGCTTACGATAGTGGGTTATTCCATTAACGCTACGATAGTCATATTCGACAGAGTACGTGAGAACTTAAAGAGCATGCGTAATAAGGACAGCCTTGAGGATATGGTCAACAGAAGTATCAACCAGACACTTTCACGAAGCATATTCACATCACTGACTACCTTCATAATGGTAGCGGCGCTGTTCATACTCGGCGTGACATCCATAAGGGAATTCGCACTTCCTCTTATGGTAGGTATCGTATGCGGAACATATTCATCAGTATGTCTGACCGGTGCGATGTGGTATGTATTCAAGACTAAGTTAAAGGCTAAGAACGAGTAAGAAGTAGCGGAACCGCCGGCACTTCATATAAGAGCTGTGAACAATTTGCGGAAAGCACTTAGTGAAGAGAGATTTCAAATGGAGCAATTCGAGGACTGTCTGAGCTGCGTAGCAGCGAGTTCCGCAGAATTGCTCCTTGCTATTTGAAATCGCATGAACTTAGTGCTTTACAGCCGTTTACAGCTCTTATATGAAGCGTCAGTGGTCATCTGCAGACAGATCGCAAAAGAGGGATTAACAGGTGAAGACCAGATGGATGGTGGCAGCCAAGAGAGCTGACTTTAAGGCGCTGGGAGAAGAACTTAATATAGATCCGGTGGTCGTAAGGGTAATGCGTAACCGCGGGCTTACTACGGCAGATAAGATGCGTGCTTTTCTGGATAAGGATGCGGGTGTGGAGCATGATCCGTATCTGCTGCCTGATATGGAAAGGGCTGTTGGGATAATACTTAAGAAGCTTAAGACCGGTAAGAGCATACGCATAATAGGCGATTATGATGTGGACGGGGTGACAAGCGTGTGCATACTGTATAAGGGCTTAAGAGCGCTTGGAGCGGAAGTGTCATATGCCATACCCAACAGGGTAACTGACGGATACGGTATCAATGAGTCCATGATAGATAAGGCATTTGAGGACGGCATAGATACCATTATCACCTGTGATAACGGTATAGCGGCAGCCGATGCCATAGATAAGGCCATTAAGTACGGGATGACCTGTATAGTGACGGATCATCACGAGGTTCCCTATACGGAGAAGGATGGTGTAAGAGAGTATATACTGCCTAAGGCTGACGCAGTGATAGATCCCAAGCTGGAGGGCTGCGTCTATCCGTATCCGGGAATATGCGGCGCAATGGTGGCATATAAGCTTATAAGAGCCGTATTCGATGTATATGATGCGGACGATATGTCCGTGACGCAGGAAGCTGTGAAAAAGGACGGCAGCTATAAGCAGACAGAGGAGCACACAGAGGATGAGAGGCTTGCCGGACTTTTGGCGGAGCTTAAGGAACTGGCAGGAATAGCTACCGTATGCGATGTGATGGAGCTTACGGATGAGAACAGATACGTGGTGTCATATGCGCTTGAGTCGCTTAAGAACAGCCGTAATGTGGGCATAAGAGCCTTAAGACGCGTATGCGGCACGGAGAGTAAGAGCCCGAACGTGCATGAGCTTGGATTCATCATCGGCCCCTGTCTTAATGCCACAGGAAGGCTTGACAGTGCGGACAGGTCGGTGGAGCTTCTCCTGGCGGAGGATGAAAGGGACGCTGTGGTAACGGCTTCGGAACTGAAGGGACTTAACGACCTTCGTAAGGGCTATACGGAGGAGGGAGAGAAGGCGGCGCTTGAGTACATAGCGGATAACGGTATGGAGGATGAGAAGGTGCTTATACTGTATCTGCCGAAGCTGCATGAATCCCTTGCAGGAATAGTCGCAGGGCGTATCAAGGAGCGATTCTACAGACCGACCATTGTATTCACGGATTCCGAGGACGGTATCAAGGGCTCGGGAAGATCCATAGAGACATATGATATGTATGAGGAGCTTAATAGGCACAGGGAGCTTTATACCAGATTCGGCGGACATAAGATGGCAGCAGGACTGTCCATGGACAGAGAGAACCTGAAGGTCTTCATCGAGAGGATATGCAGGGACTGTACTCTTACGGAGGATGAACTTGAGAAGAAGATCACTATTGATGTGCCTATGCCTCTTGCTTATGTCACGGAAGAACTCATAAGGCAGCTTGGCAGACTGGAGCCTTATGGTACGGGGAATCCCAAGCCGCTTTTTGCAGATAAGGATCTAAGTATCATATCCGTTACACCGATGGGTAAGACGGGAGATATGTGCAGGATAAAGGCTTCGGACCGGACGGGAAGAGCATATGAGCTTGTGATGTTTAAGGGATATAAGGAGCTTATATTGGATGCGAAGAGCATAAGAGGCTTATGTGACCCGACAGGTCTTATGCTTGATGCGGTGTATTACCCGGATATCAATGAGTACAATGGGCGAAGAACGGTGCAGTTCATAGTGCAGGAATACAGACTTTCTTAAGATTCTTTATTTTTGTTTTAGCATTTGGACACAATTTGAACACATTTGAATAGTATATTATCTACATAGATAGTTGATTACTCACTATCTCCCCCCCTCATAAGAACAGAAGCCCTATGGGAAACCATAGGGCTTTTGGCGTTGTATTAGACAATAGCGTGTAAATGTGGTATTCTAGTGCGAGGATAATGCAGTAAGTGATGACTGTTGATATGAGGTAACGGGCAGATGAAGCTTAGAGAGTATCTGGACAGACTTGAGTATGAGATCGTACATGGAACTGTTGACAGAGAGATAACCGAAGTGGTGTATGATTCGAGAAAGCTTACGCAGGGCTGTCTCTTTGTATGTATAGAGGGTGCGAATTTTGACGGACACAGCGCGATACCGGAGGCTGTGAGCAGGAAGGCTGCCGCAGTCGTGGTATGTAAGGATGTCGATATACCTGCAGGAAGCGATATCACGGTTATCAGGACTTTGGATACAAGATATGCCATGGCTTATATTGCTGCTGCAGATAACGGATATCCGGCTAAGAGGCTTACAACCATCGGTATAACAGGTACCAAGGGTAAGACCACTGTCACATATATGACAAAGGGGATACTTGAGCAGGCAGGCCATAAGGTCGGGCTTATAGGAACCATAGAGGTCATCATAGGTGATGAGCATATCCCTGCCAAGAATACAACTCCGGATTCATATGAGCTTCAGGCTTATTTTAAGAGGATGGCGGATGCCGGTATAGACACCGTGGTCATGGAGGTGTCAAGCCAGGGACTTATGCTGCACCGTACGCAGGGCTTTACCTTTGACTACGGTATATTCACCAATATCGAGCCGGATCATATAGGTCCCAATGAGCATAAGGATTTCGAGGATTACATGCATTGCAAGGGACTTCTTTTTAAGCAATGCAAGACAGGTATCGTCAACGGTGATGATGCCCATGTGGAGGATATAATTAAAGGTCATACCTGCGAGATCATTACATACGGTCTTAAGGAAGGCTGTGATTACAGAGCCACCGATATGCGTCTTACCAGAGGAGAGGGACATATAGGTGTGGACTTCCATGTAAGCGGAAGGACGGATATGGATGTGGATGTATCCACTCCCGGGAGATTCAGTGTATATAACGCACTTACGGCTGTTGCCATATGCGATTGCTTCGGCGTGACTGAGAAGCAGGTAAGGGCGGCGCTTAAGAGTGTGACCGTCAAGGGAAGGATAGAGCTCATACCCGTATCCGACGAATACACTCTCATGATAGACTATGCCCACAATGCAATGGCTCTTAAGA
>DGII01000170.1 GCA_002393095.1 Lachnospiraceae bacterium UBA3826
TGGCCTCCCTGTTCATCTCCTGAGCCAGGAAGTCTAACTTCCTTCCGATGCTTCCGCCTTCGGTAAGGGTTGCCTTAACGGTCTCTATATGGCTTCTGAGTCGTACTATCTCCTCGTCCACGCATACCTTATCAGCGAAGATCGTAACTTCCGTAAGTATCCTGCCCTCATCGAACTTCTGATCCCCAAGCATCTCTTCTACTCTGGCGATAAGCCCCGCCTTGTAGTCCTCTATGATACGCGGGCTTCTCTCTTCGATGAAATCAACGATCTCCAGCATATGCTCCAGCTTGTCTATAAGGTCATTCCTTAAGTTCTCACCCTCGCTTATCCTTGCCTCCACGAAGCCCTCTGCGGCTCCTCTTATGGTCTTCTGCAGGATACGCCATATGCCCTCTTCGTCTATCTCCACATCATCGAGTGTGAATATCTCAGGATATCTTGACAGAGTGGATACCCTTATATCATCCTCCAGACCGAAATCACTGCTCATCTGCTTAAGATACTTAAGGTACTCCGCAGCTACCTCCGGATGATATGCCACGCTGACATTATTCTCGGATGTATCCTCGTATGTGATGAATATATCCACCTTGCCTCTCTGGATATATTCCTTTAACAGATTTCGAATGGAAGCATCGAAGAAGTTGAGCTTCTTGGGCATCTTGATGCTCACATCAAGATATCTGTGATTAACAGACTTCATCTCCACCGTGACCTTGCGTGAACCCTCACTTAGCTCACATCTTCCGAAGCCTGTCATGCTCTTGATAGAATCCATGACTGTCCCTCCAATATATTCTTAAAGCCTTGTGGGACTATGTGGCGTGTGCAGGGCATCCATCCGCATATTAGACCCACCGACAGTAAGTATACTATATGTGGCATGATACAGTCAAGCAAAATCGCCATAAACCCAGTAAAATCAAGGCTTCGCGCCATATGCCGTATCCTTCGCCTCTTCTATTGCCGAGATGTCACTGTCTATGGTCATGGAATAATTGGTATAGTAGATCACATACCCCGGCTTGGCTCCCCCCGGCTTCTTCACATCCTTGCGCCTAAGGTAATCCACCTCCACCTTACCGTCCCCTGCACCTTTGGAATAGTGCGCCGCAAGTCTGGCTGCCTCCTCAAAGGTCCTGTCGGGCAGCTCCTTACCTCCGGTCTTGACGATGACATGGGAGCCCGGCATTCCTTTGGCATGGAACCACCAGTCCGAGCCCTCTGCGACCTTAAAGGTCAGCTCATCATTCTGATAGTTATTCTTGCCTACATACATATGGAATCCGTCAGTGCTTATATAGTGCAGGGGCTTACTCTTATAACGCGGCTTCCCGCTGCCGCTTCTGCCTTCCTTGCCGCCACTTCGACCCGTATGCGCACCTTTTCCTTTAATATATCCCGATTCCACCAGCTCACGCTTTATCTCGCTTAAGTCCTCTTCATCAACCGCAAAATCCAGCGCATTCAGTATGCTTTCGAGGTGGTCTATCTCATCCTTCACACGGACTGTCAGCTCCGTCAGAGCCTCTTTGGTCCTCTTAAGCTTATTATATCTGTCAAAATACGATGCGGCGTTCTCCATGGCGGTCTTCGTCTCATCCAAAGGGATAGTAAGCTTAGAACCGGTATAATAATTATCAACCGTCACGCTCTTAGCCCCCGGTGCCGCCTCATAACCATAGGTATGCAGCAATTCGCCGTATACCCTGAGCTTGTCCATCTTGTCCGTATCCTTAAGCTGCTTAAGCTGGAGATCGTACTTCTTCACATCTCTTTCAAGGATAGTCCGCACAATGGTCCTTAGGTCTGCCGTCTTCTGTCTGGATCTGGATATTCTCTCCTTCTCACTGTAATAGGTCCTTATAAGGGTACTTGGATCTTCAAAGGTTCTTATGTCCTTGGCATTATAGGTTGCAACAGGCACCATTGCGTATTCCGACGGGATGCCGTTCTCATACATTATCTGTAAAGTATAATCCCCTCTTTTAACCCTGTCCATGACCTCCAAGAAGACCGTAGCTACACTCTTATGCTCCTTCTCAGCCATATAGCATATCTCATGTGCCATATATGAGGAGATACCCGTATATCCCTTCTGTATCCTCAGCGCCGCCTCATCCGGACCGATCACACCCTCTGTAAGCTTATTAAGCTCCTCCTCAGTCGCTTTCATGGGGTCTGCATGCCCCTCCTGCTTGGGTATAAAATACTTAAGCCCCGGAAGCACCTCCCTTACAGAGCTTACGGATGCATTGACATGTCTGATGCTGTCTATGATATTGTCATCATCATCGGTAAGGATTATATTGCTGTACTTACCCATAAGCTCCGTGATCAGTCTCTTGCGGCATATATCTCCCATCTCATCAAGATGCTCAGCTTCTATCACTATGATTCTCTCAAAATCCGGCTGATATACTGACATTATCCTGCCGTTTTGCAGATGCTTGCGCAATAACATCGTAAAGCTCGGTGCCGTGGCAGGACTTATCTTATTCTCATCGGTCAGATATACCAGAGGAAGCGATGGATTGGCTGACAATACCAGTCTGTACTGGCTGTCGTTCCCCTTAATGGTAAGCATAAGCTCGTCCCTCTCAGGCTGTGCAACCTTGCTTATCCTTCCTCCCGTCAGGGCTTTATTAAGTTGTGCAGTAACGGCTGCCACCGTTATTCCGTCGAATGCCATATATGCTCCTTAAGCGCAATAAAGGAGTCTGACCGTATCGACAATGCCATCAACGAAGTCAGACTCTCTGAATACACATTCTGTTATGCTATGCAGGGTATTACTTGATCTCAGAGCCACAGTGCGGGCACTTGGAAGCCTTGATATTGATCTTCTCGAAGCAATACGGGCAATCCTTGGTAGTAGGAGCCTCCTCCTGCTGCTTCTTGAACTTATTCATGCTCTTGATCACACAGAATATAACCAGTGCGATAACAAGGAAATTGATGATGGCTGATATGAACGCACCATAGTTAAGTGTAGCTGCGCCCTCTCCCTCGCCAAGTACTATGCACAGTGCGGAGAAATCAAAGCCTCCGGTAAGCAGTGATATGATCGGCATGATCACATCATTCACAAGCGAATTGACGATTGCAGTAAAAGCACCGCCTATGATGATACCCACTGCCATATCCATTACATTGCCCTTAGAGATAAACTCCTTGAATTCCTTCATAAATGCCTTCATTAATATTGTCCTCCTGTAATCTTCAATACCTATACGTCAAAGGATACCTTCTTCATCTCGGTCACGGAGGTGATTCCCTCCATGACATATCTTGTAGCGCTCATTCTAAGCGTATTCATTCCATCCTTAAGCGCCTGTTCCTTGATCTCATCCGCATTGCCGCCTCTGGCTATGACATTCTTAAGATCGTGAGTAACCTCCATTATCTCATACACACCGATTCGACCCTTATATCCGGTCTCATCACAGAATTTACATCCCTTGGGTCTGAATATCTTCGTATGATCCGTAGCCGGAAGTCCGAGTATCTCCTTCTCTTCCTCATCCGGCTCATATTCCTCCTTACACGTAGGGCACAGCCTCCTTACAAGTCGCTGTGCGATGACGCCCACCGTAGCGTCAGCTATAAGGTAGGGCTCTATGCCCATATCCGCAAGTCTTGTTACGGTACTTGCCGCAGAGTTCGTATGGAGCGTAGACACTACCAAGTGACCTGTGATGGAAGCCTGAACAGCGATTCCTGCCGTCTCACCGTCTCTGATCTCACCAATCATGATGATATCCGGGTCCTGAC
>DGII01000075.1 GCA_002393095.1 Lachnospiraceae bacterium UBA3826
ACGGCAGACGGAAGAGTGGATTTCAGGGAACTTGTCAAGGATCTGGCAAGTGTGTTCAAGACGAGGATAGAGCTAAGGCAGATAGGGGTCAGAGATGAGACCAAGATCCGCGGAGGAATAGGTATATGCGGCCGACCGCTGTGCTGTCATACACATCTGTCGGATTTCATCCCCGTATCCATCAAGATGGCCAAGGAACAGAATCTGTCGCTTAATCCCACCAAGATATCCGGAGTATGCGGACGACTCATGTGCTGCCTTAAGCATGAGGAAGACACATATGAGGAGATCAATAAGAGACTTCCGGGAATAGGAGATTATGTCACGACTCCGGACGGACTTAAGGGAGAGGTATCGAGCGTCAACGTCTTAAGAGAGCTAGTCAAGGTGATCGTGGAGGACGGAGACGAGAAAGAGATACATGAATACAAGGCGGAAGAGCTTAGATTCAAAAAGCGTCATCGCAAAGAGAAGCAGCTTACCAAGGAAGAATTAAGAGAGCTTAAGGAACTGGAGAAACAGGATAAGACACAGGGTCTTGACGACGATTAATGACAGTCAGGGGAGCAGAGGATGCTCCCCTGCTTTTGGATTGAGGAAGGGGACGGCATAGGGTGTCGGATACAGAGAGAGAGATTGAAGTTATCGTAAGGGACAACGAGAGAATAGACGATCTGCAATATAAGGGACTTAGGCTGATACAGAACCCGGAGAGCTTCTGCTTCGGTATAGACGCTGTGCTTCTTGCCAATTATGCCAAAGCCTCGGCAAAGGATACGGTAATGGATCTGTGTACCGGTAACGGTGTCATACCTATACTTATGTCAGGTAAAACAAAAGCCTCCGGACTTATCGGCGTAGAGATACAGGAAGAGAGTGCTGATCTGGCAATAAGAAGCGTTAAGCTTAATGCACTGCAGGACAGAGTCAGCATAATTAACGAGGATATACGTAAGCTTCCTGAGCATTATCCCAAGGGCAGCGTGGATGTCATCACCTGCAACCCTCCGTATATGATAGAGAGTCACGGCCTGCGTAATGAAGCCGACAGCAAGACCATAGCACGGCATGAGATAATGTGTACTCTGGAGGATGTGGCGGCTACCGCGGCAGCCCTGCTTAAGACCGGAGGGATGTTCTATATGATCCACAGACCCTTCAGGTTGACGGAGATCATGGTCACTCTCAACAGATATAAGCTTGAGCCCAAGAGGATGCGGCTTGTCTATCCGTATGTGGACAAGGAACCGAGCATGGTGCTCATAGAGGCCAAGAGGGATGCAAGATCGAGGATCACGGTTGAGAAGCCACTCATAGTATATGAGAGGTCGGGGGAGTATACACAGGAGCTTATGGATTTTTATAATGGCAAAGCCTGATGTTAGGATAAGGATATGAACGATAGGACCGGAACACTGTATATATGTGCCACACCGATAGGCAATCTTAAGGATATGTCACCGAGAGTTGCGCAGACCTTAAGAGACGTTGACCTGATCGCCGCTGAGGATACACGCAACAGCATAAGGCTGCTCAATGCCTTCGATATAGATACTCCCATGACGAGCTATCATGAGTATAATCGTCTGGAAAAGGGCAGGACTCTGATAGACAAGCTTAAAAGCGGCATGGACATAGCTCTCATAACGGACGCCGGAACACCGGCCATATCTGACCCCGGAGAGCTTCTGGTGGCTATGTGCCATGAAAATGATATTCCCGTCACATCGCTTCCCGGTCCGGCAGCGCTTATTACGGCTCTAACGGTATCGGGGCTGCCGACAAGGAGATTCTGCTTCGAGGCATTCCTTCCATCCGACAAAAAGGAGAGAAAGAGAATACTGGATGAGCTTAAGGCCGAGACCAGAACCATCATCATATATGAGGCCCCGCATCATCTTACGGGAACGCTTAAGGAGCTTAGGGAGGCTTTGGGAGACAGAAGGATAACTCTGTGCAGGGAACTGACCAAGAAATTCGAAGAGATAATCCCCACCACCTTTGATAAAGCAATAGAGAGATACAATGGCAGTGAACCCAGAGGAGAATATGTCCTTGTTATAGAAGGGATGAGCTTTGAGGAAGCTGACAGGCAGCAGACGCTTAAATATACCGATATGTCCGTGGAGGAGCATATGAGGATGTATCTGTCGGAGGGAATGGATGAAAAGCAGGCGATGAAGGCTGTGGCAGCGGACAGGGGGATATCCAAAAGAGAGGTTTATCAGGCGGTTCTTGACTATAAGAATGCCTGAATAATGAATAAAAGCGTAAAAATGCAGAAAAAAGTTTAAAAAACAAGGGTTTGGTGGTAAAATAATGCTTGTTATCATTGTTGACAGGTAAAATGAATATTAAGGAGTGATGATTATGAAAAAGATTATGGCAATTATAGCGACTATGACAATGACTGCTGCACTTGCGGCATGTGGAAGCAAGCCGATTCCCAATACGGTATTCTCGGCAGACGATCTTCCCGGAAAAACCATAGGTGTACAGCTTGGTACAACAGGAGATATCTATGCCAGTGATTACGAGGCCGAGGGCTCGGTGATCGAGCGTTACAGCAAGGGTGCGGACGCAATACAGGCTCTTAAGCAGGGCAAGATAGACTGTGTGATAATAGACGAGCAGCCCGCCAAGGCTTTTGTAGCCAAGAATGATGATCTTATCATTCTTGATGAGGAATTCGCACTTGAGGAGTATGCTATCTGCCTCTCTAAAGACAATAAGGAGCTGACAGAGAAGATCAATAAGGCTCTGGATGAGCTTAAGGCAGACGGAACCATAGACAGCATCATAGCCAATTACATAGGTGATGATACCAAGGGTAAGAGTCCTTATGTATCACCCGAAGGAATCGACAGAAGCAACGGAACTCTTACTATGGCTACCAATGCGGCTTTTGAGCCCTATGAGTTCTATTCCAACCAGCAGATAGTCGGTATCGATGCCGATATGGCGCAGGCATTGTGTGACAAGCTCGGCTATGAGCTTAAGATAGAAGATATGGAATTCGATGCTATAATCAATGCCGTGACAAGTGGCAAGGCTGATATGGGTATAGCAGGAATGACTGTTACGGAGGACAGACTTCTAAGTGTTGACTTCTCTACTCCGTACACTACAGCTACTCAGGTAATAGTAGTACGTAAATAGCAGGTAAGTACCGGATGGAAGATTTTAAGCTTAAGTTCTACACCAATTTCATAGCGGAGGAACGCTGGAGATATATTACGGATGGACTTAACACCACCTTTATCGTCACCATATGTGCGGCTGTGCTTGGTGTAGCACTTGGCTTTTTTGTGGCAGTGATACGCTCTACGGCAGACAGAAAAGGTAATAAAAAGGGACCGGTCTTAAGCGTTGCCGATACATTGTGCCGGATATATCTGACCGTGATACGCGGTACACCTACCATGATACAGCTTTTGATAATGTATTATATAGTCTTCACCAGCCCCGATATCAGCAAGAGATTCGTGGCTGTACTCGCATTCGGGATCAATTCGGGAGCTTATGTGGCTGAAATAGTCAGATCCGGAATAATGTCGGTGGATAACGGCCAACTGGAGGCCGGAAGAAGTCTTGGACTGTCTTATATACAGACCATGATGCATATTATCCTGCCTCAAGCCTTTCGTAATATCCTGCCGGCACTGGCGAATGAATTTATTACATTACTTAAGGAGACCTCAATCTGCGGATATATTGCACTGACAGATATCACGCATGGCGCCAATGTGATCCGTTCGCAGACGTATGAACCGTTGATGCCGTTACTTGCGGCTGCACTCATTTATCTTATTCTGGTATCACTGCTTTCAATGGGAGTGACCAAGTTAGAGAGGAAATTGTCTTGTTAAATATACTGTCACCTTCTATCCTGGCGGCAGATTTCTGCCATCTGGAGCAAGATATAAAAGCGGCACAGGCAGGTGGGGCCGAGTGGCTTCATATAGATGTAATGGATGGTATATTCGTACCTGCCATAAGCTTTGGCATGTGTGTGCAGGAAAGCATAAGGAAATGCACGGATATGTACTTCGATACCCACCTGATGATCGAGGAACCCATAAGATATGTGAAGGAATTCGCAGGGCTGGGAAGTAACGGTATTACCGTGCATTTAGAGGCGTGTAAGGATGTTGCGGCCACACTTGATGCGATCAGAGAGGCAGGCTGCAGACCCGGACTCACCATCAATCCCGGTACTCCGGTGGAAAGCATAGCGCCGTATCTGGACAAGGCGGATATGATACTGCTTATGAGCGTGGAGCCGGGCAGCGGAGGACAGGCGTATATTCCGGAATCAACAGACAGGATAAGAAGAGTAAAAGAGATGATCGATGCCACCGGACGGGAGATATATCTTGAGGTAGACGGAGGCATAAGATTAAGCAACGTCAAAGAGGTATTATCGGCGGGAGTAAATGTGGTCGTTGCGGGCAGTGCGGTCTTCAGGGGAGACATCAGCGCCAATGTGACGGATTTTATGAAGATACTTAAGCAGGAAGCGTAATTTATACGGAAGTATGGTGATTATATGGCAGAAAAATATTATTTAACTACAGCAATAGCATATACATCGGGAAAGCCGCACATAGGCAACTCTTACGAGATAGTGATGGCGGATGCCATTGCAAGATATAAGAGGCAGCAGGGCTATGATGTATTCTTTCAGACAGGCACAGATGAGCATGGACAGAAGATAGAGGAGAAGGCTGCGGCAAAGGGTGTTACGCCCAAGGAATTTGTTGATGAAGTTGCAGGCATCATAAGGGGTATATGCGACAGTCTCAATGTGTCATATGATAAGTTCATCCGAACTACTGATAAGGATCATGAGAGGCAGGTTCAGAAGATCTTTAAGAAGCTGTACGATCAGGGTGATATATATAAGGGCTCATATGAAGGAATGTATTGTACGCCGTGTGAGTCATTCTGGACCGAATCCCAGCTTAAGGACGGTAAGTGTCCGGACTGCGGCAGAGAGGTGCGTCCTGCCAAGGAAGAGGCATACTTTTTCAAGATGAGTAAGTATGCGGACAGACTTATAGAGTATATCAATTCCCATCCGGAATTCATACAGCCCGTATCACGGAAGAATGAGATGATGAACAATT
>DGII01000066.1 GCA_002393095.1 Lachnospiraceae bacterium UBA3826
AGCTTCTTCGGCTCCATGGACGGTGCCGTTAAGTATGTTAAGGGAGATGCCACGGCGGGTCTTATCATAACAGCGGTCAATCTGGTCGGCGGCCTCATCATGGGTATGTTAAGGCAGGGCCTTGATTTTAATACAGCCATACAGAAGTATACGATACTTACGATAGGTGACGGCCTTGTGTCGCAGATACCGTCGTTGCTTATCTCGCTTTCGACAGGTATTCTCGTGACCAAGGGCTCGAAGGATGCGGATTTCGGTACGGTGCTTGTGGGACAGCTATTCGGTATACCCAAGGTCATGTACATGGTAGGTGCGGTCATAGCCTTTTTAGGTGTTGCTACGCCTCTTAATCCGATAATCTTCATCACGCTCGGACTTGTATTCGTAGTAGTGGGACGTATAATGGCGGGTACTTTGGAGACAGCCAAGATAGAGAGTGAGGTATCCGAGGAGGAGACGGCAGCGGAAGAGATCAGACAGCCGGAGAATGTCAATGCACTCCTGCAGGTCGATCCTATCGAGCTGGAGTTCGGCTACGGTATCATACCCTTGGCGGATGTCAATCAGGGCGGAGACCTGCTTGACCGCGTGGTAATGATCAGACGACAGATAGCGCTTGAGCTTGGAACAGTTGTGCCGATCATAAGACTCAGAGATAACATCCAGCTCAACCCCAATCAGTATATAATCAAGATAAAGGGCGTGCAGGTATCGGAGGGCGAGATACTCTTTGACCACTATATGGCCATGAATCCGGGATATGTTGAGGAGGAGATCACGGGTATACCTACCTTCGAGCCTTCCTTCCATCTGCCGGCCACATGGATAAGCGAAAGCCAAAGAGAACGCGCGGAGAGTTTGGGATATACGGTTGTAGACCCTCCGTCTATCATAGCCACACACTTGACTCAGGTAATAAGGGAGCATATATCGGAGCTTTTGTCCAGACAGGACACCCAGAACCTTATCAACAATATCAAGGAGTCGAATCCTACGCTTGTGGATGAGCTTGTACCTAAGATGCTGTCGGTGGGTGAGATACAGAAGGTGCTTCAGAATCTGCTTAAGGAGGGTATATCCATAAGGGATCTGCTGACGATATTCGAGACACTGGCGGATTATGCACCTACCACAAGAGACCCGGATATTCTCACGGAATATGTCCGTCAGGCACTTAAGAGAGCCATATCGAGTAAGTTCTTCCCAAGCAATGAGACTACAAGCGTGGTAACGCTTGATCCCAAGCTTGAACAGAAGATAATGGGAAGTGTGAAGCAGACAGAACAGGGTGCGTACCTGAATCTTGATCCGGATACAACCAAGGATATCATGAAGTCGGTGGAGAGTGAGACATCAAAGCTTGAGGAGCAGGGTAAGGCACCCATAATCATAACCTCTCCGATAGTGAGAATATACTTTAAGAGACTTACAGAGGATTACTTTAAGGACCTTATAGTGGTATCATATAATGAAGTGGAATCCAATGTTGAATTGCAGTCAGTGGGAATGATTACGGCGTAGCCGCAGTGGGATAATGCAGTATGGTCATTAAGAAATTTCAGGGAAAAACCGAAGCAGAAGCAACTGAAAACGCCAAGAAGGAATTGGGCAATGCGGTAGTTATCATGAATGTCCGCAATGTCAAGAAAAAGGGGCTTGCAGGGATATTCTCTTCACCGCTCGTAGAAGTCACGGTAGCGCTTGAAGAGGAGAATGAGAAGCAGCCGGCCAAGGCGCCTGCGATGACGGCACTTGAACAGCTTGCGGCAAGGCAGAAGGAGATCAATGAAAAAAGGGCAGCTCAGGCCATTTCATCCGTATCCGCAACGGCAGCAAGCGCGACGGTGAACAGAGAGACTACGCCTAACGCATCTGCACAGAATGATATATTCGGAGGACTGACTGGGATAGTGGACGATACGCCTGCCAAGCCGAGAGCAGATGTCATTGAGAAACTGGATTCCTTGGAGACGCTGCTTAAGAACAGGCTTGAGGGAACGGATGACAAGCAGGGCCCGGATGCCGGAGCCTTAAGTGATGATAAGGATGAGGATTCGGGTGAACAGATGCGCTTCACCAAGCTCCTGTATAATATGATGGTGGATAACGAGGTTCACGAGAAGTATGCGGGAGCCATAATCGAGGAGGCGGAGAAGACCAATAAGCCGGGAATGCCTTTTGATTATATGCTTACCAATATATATCAGAAGATGATACTTAAGTTCGGTAATCCCACCGTGATAACTCCGGCGACCAGAGGTCCCAAGGTGGTGTATTTTGTAGGACCAACAGGAGTCGGCAAGACGACCACCATTGCCAAGATCGCATCGAAGCTGTGTGTGGAGGAGAAGAAGAAGGTGGCGTTACTTACTGCCGATACATACAGGATAGCGGCGGCAGAACAGCTTCATACCTATGCCAATATTCTGGAGGTGCCCTTCAGAATAATATACAGCCCGTCAGAGGTGGAGCAGGCCATTGAGGATTATCATGATTATGATTACATTCTTGTGGATACGGCCGGACATTCACATCACAATGAAGAACAGCGGGCCAATACCTCTCTTATGGTGCATGCGGTGGATGAGGTCGCGGAGTGCGAGGTATATCTGGTGCTTAGTGCTACAACCAAATATCGCGATCTGATAAGCATAGCGGACACATATAAAGAGATGACGGATTATAAGATCATATTCACCAAGCTTGATGAGACGACAGCCCTCGGTAATCTGCTTAACCTGCGGCTGTATACGGGATCGGAGCTGTCTTATGTGACATACGGACAGAATGTCCCTGATGATATAGACAGGTTCAATCCGCAGACTACGGTCAAGTCGATATTAGGAGGCGGAGAGTGACCATGAAAGATCACGGGGAGCACACCCGGAAAGGAGGCCGGCTTGGATCAGGCAGAAACACTACGAAATATTATCAAAGCGAACAATAACCATCAGAGGCCTCTTGCCAGAGTTATAACGGTAACAAGCGGTAAAGGCGGAGTGGGCAAATCCAATACAGCCATTAATCTGGCGATACAGTTCCGCAAGATGGGACAGAGAGTGATAATTCTGGATGCTGACTTCGGACTGGCCAATATAGAGATAATGTTCGGGACGGTTCCCAAGCATAATCTCTGTGACCTGATATATCAGGGCAAGAATATCAAGGAGATAATAACATGGGGTCCCGGAGAAGTGGGATTTATCTCAGGTGGTTCGGGAATAGCCGGCTTATCCAACTTAAGCAGGGATTATCTCATATATATAATACAGAATCTGGCGGAGCTGGATGCCATAGCGGATATAATAATAGTAGATACGGGTGCCGGAATATCCGATGCGGTATTGGAATTCCTTGTGGCCAGCGGAGAGATACTCTTAGTGACCACGCCGGAACCCACATCCATTACGGATTCGTATTCGCTTCTTAAGGCGCTTAACAGACATCCAAGGTTCTCTATGGAGGAATCCAAGATCAAGGTCATAGCCAATAAGGTCTATGAGCCGGCTGACGGCAATGCTCTTTTTAATAAGCTTAATGTTGTGGTACAGAGATATCTGAAGATTCCAATAGCTTATCTGGGATATGTACCGCAGGATGACAGATTATCTCAGGCTGTTATGCAGCAGACACCGGTATCCTTGGCAAGTCCCAATGCCAGGTCTGCCAAGGCATATGAGAATATCGCAGCTATCCTTATGAACAGGGAGCTTAATACGGATGTTAAGAAAAGAGGAATGGCTGCTTTTTTCTCACATATAGTTACAGGAAAAAAATTAGATCGATAGGGGGCGTCTATGATTGAGAAATATTTAGTACCCGGACAGAAGGTGGACATGAAGGCTGTTAAAAGGAATCCCTTACAGCCTGTGAATCCTGGACAGCCGGAGAGGACGTATACGACCAAGATATATGATATACTCAGCGAGGACAGGGTCGAGATTCTTATGCCCATCGAGGCTACGAAGCTCATCCTTCTGCCTGTGGACGGGGAGTATGAGATATTCTTCTATACGGAGCTTGGACTGTATGAGTGTGTCGGAAGAGTAGTGGATCGATATAAGAGTAATAATGTATATATTGTCCTTGTGGAGCTTGAGACCAATCTGCGCAAGTATCAGAGAAGAGAATTCTACAGATACAGTTGTGTACTTGACATGGATGCAAGGAACCTTTTTGAAGAGGAGGTGGATAAGCTTGAGCAGAACGGCTCATTGCAGCTTGTTCCGGGTCTTCCTCTTAAGAGATCGGTGATAGTGGATATAAGTGGAGGCGGACTCAGATTCGTATCCGACTATAAGTATGATAAGAACAGCCTTATATTGTGCAATTATAAGCTTTTTGTCAAAGGGGAGCCCAAGGAATACAAGATCGTATGCAAGATATTGGATGTCAGGGAAGTCGAGAACAGGCCGGGCGAATATGAACACAGAGTCCAGTACATGAATCTGGATAATGATGCGAGAGAAGAGATAATCCAGTTCATATTCGAGGAAGAGAGGCGTAACAGACACAGACAAAAGGGCTTTTAAGGTACGTTTTGGAGGAAAAAATGAAAAAAATACTGGTTGTAGATGACTCTGCACTCATGA
>DGII01000125.1 GCA_002393095.1 Lachnospiraceae bacterium UBA3826
ATGGGAAGAGGCAGAGCATGCCGCTCATTTTGCAGAGCTTTTGGGTGAGGTTCTCACAGATTCCACCAAGAAGAATCTTGAGCTCAGAGCAGATGCCGAGTATGGCGCTACACAGGGCAGAGCTGATCTTGCCAAGAAGGCTAAGGAGCTTAATCTTGATGCGATTCATGATATAGTTCATGAGATAGGACGTGATGAAGCAAGACACGGCAAAGCATTCGCCGGACTTCTTAAGAGATATTTCGGATAAAAGCTTAGTATTTACCAAGATAATCAGTGCCGGTGGTCGCGCGCATCTTAGCTGTATAGGTGCCGGGATCATCGGCCATTTTCATCATGGTATCAAATCCGTACAAAGTCATCTTATACGGATTGTGCTTATTCTGTGCTTCGGCATTGTCAAGCAGAGCCTTAAAATTATCTGTCTGCCATATGATTATATCGGCTATGGAGTAGCCCTCTATCGTATAAGTGCACGCATATGAACCATGGTTAAGATACCATATATATTCTTCTCTGATATCAGGGTGCTTATCCAGAGCTCTTAAGAACCTTTCACTATAGCCGGGATCGGTAATCTCAGCTCTTCTAACCATCTCTTCCGTATATCTGTATAATTCTTCGTTATTCATATACTCTCCGTATCCGGGAATCTGACTATGGGTCAATGATAGCACAGAGTCCGCTTTTTTCAAATCATAAAAAAATGAAAAAAGGTGTTGACATATGGTAAAATGAGTAGTAATATTTATTCATAACATTCCTAGAGAGATAGTAGGAAATATGAATAGAGAGCATCCGTAAAATATAGGATTTACATGGATAGAAAATCTGCTAAAATTAGAAAGGTGTGAAAAACGGGAACGCCACAAGACTAACAGGAAGAAAGGAGGTTGCTTATGGAAGAAGCAATCATCCGGATACAGAATGTCTCCAAGACCTTTGTTACAGCAGACAATGAAGTAGAGGCACTCAAGGGTATCAATCTTACTATTAACAAAGGAGATATCTACGGAATCATAGGAATGAGCGGAGCAGGTAAATCGACTCTGGTGCGGACGCTTAATTTCCTTGAGAAGCCTACAGAGGGAACGGTCATTATTGAGGATAAGGACCTGTCGAAGCTTTCTGAGAAGGAGATAAGGAAGGTTCGAACAGAGATAGCTATGATCTTCCAGGGATTCAATCTCCTGATGCAGCGAAGTGTCATAGACAATATCTGCTTCCCCCTTGAGATAATAGGTACGCCTAAGGCAAAAGCAAGGGAGAGAGCAAGAGATCTGCTTAAAGTAGTAGGGCTGGAGAGTAAGGAGAAGGCTTACCCTTCGCAGTTATCGGGAGGTCAGAAGCAGAGAGTGGCCATAGCAAGAGCCCTTGCCACCAATCCCAAGATCCTTCTGTGTGATGAGGCAACAAGCGCTCTTGATCCGACCACTACCAAGGCCATCTTAGAGCTGCTTAAGGAGATCAATGAAAAATACGGTATCACGATAGTCATCATCACACACGAGATGACGGTAGTGCAGGAGGTCTGCTCACACGTGGCCATCATAGATGAAGGTAATCTTGCGGAGCAGGGTACGGTAGAGGAGGTATTCTCACATCCTAAGAGCAAGGCGGCCAAGAAGCTGGTATTCATGGTTAATCATTCGACACCTATCATGGACGGAAGAAGATGTGTCAGGATCACCTTCACTGAGAATTCGTCTTTCGAACCTGTCATAGCCAATATGGTGCTTGAATGCAATGCACCGGTCAACATCCTCTTAGCGGATACGCAGGATATAGGCGGCATCGCTCACGGACAGATGATACTTCAGCTTCCGGAGGATGAAGCCCTGCAGGAGAAGATGATAAGCTACCTTAAGGACAGGAAGCTTAATGTGGAGGATGAGGATTGGCCGTGCGATTGACAATTTTCGTACGAAGTGACTGAGGAGATACGATCATGTGGAGCAAAGAAGTAACCAATATGATAATAGTGGGTGTGGGTCAGACGCTTACGATGACTCTGGTATCCACGATAATAGCTTATATAATAGGTCTGCCGCTTGGCATCGCACTTGTGGTAACGGCAGATGACGGGCTTAAGCCCAATAAGATAGTATACAAGATCCTTGATGTTGTAGTTAACATAACAAGGAGTATACCGTTCCTTATATTACTTATACTTATAATACCGGTCACAAGGTTTTTGGTGGGAAAATCCTACGGAACTGCAGGAACGATCCCTCCCCTTACTCTGGCAGCGGCACCGTTCATAGCGAGGATGGTTGAATCTTCATTAAGAGAAGTGGATTCGGGAGTGATAGAGGCCGCACAGAGCATGGGCGCCGATATATGGACCATAATATTCAAGGTGCTCATAGTGGAAGCAAGGACATCACTTATAGTCAATGCCACGATAGTACTGGGTACGGTGCTTGGTTATTCGGCCATGGCCGGAGCCGTGGGTGGCGGAGGCTTAGGCGATATAGCCATCAGATACGGATATCACAGATATCAGACGGATATCATGATAGTCACAGTGGTCTTACTGGTATTACTTGTGCAGATCATGCAGGTCATCGGTACAAGGATAGCCAAGAAGATAGATAAGAGAAATGTGTAGGAAAGATGAAACGGAGGAGATTATTATGAAAAAAAGATTATTAGCATTACTCAGTGTAACAGTGATCACCGCAGGACTCCTGACAGGCTGCGGCAGTAACGGAAGTGCGGATGATAAGACTATTAAGGTTGCTGCATCAGAGACACCTCATTCGGAGCTTTTGGAGCAGGTTAAGCCTATCCTTGAAAAGCAGGGCTATACTCTTGAGGTTACCGTATTCGATGATTATGTACAGCCCAACCTTGTAGTAGAGAGTGGAGAATTCGATGCCAACTACTTCCAGCATATACCTTATCTCGAAAGCTTCAACGCAGAGAAGGGTACACATCTTGTCAATGCCGGCGGTATCCATTACGAGCCCTTCGGCATATATCCCGGCAAAGAGACGGATCTTGCCAATATAGACGGTGCGACATTTGCCATACCTAACGATACGACCAACGAGGCAAGAGCACTTCTTCTTCTGCAGGATAACGGATACATCACACTTAAGGATGGTGTGGGGCTTGAGGCTACAGTCAATGATATCACTGATAACCCTCATAACCTTGAGTTCGTAGAAGTTGCAGCAGAACAGGTAACAAGGACACTTCCGGATGTATCATTCGGTATCGTCAATGGTAACTATGCTATAGAAGCAGGTCTTTCAGTTGCTAATGACTCACTTGCATATGAGAGTGCGGATTCAGAGGCTGCCAAGACTTATGTGAATGTCATCGCTGTCAAGGAGGGCAACGAGAATTCAGACAAGATCAAGGCGCTTGTAGCAGCACTTAAGTCAGATGATATCAAGAAGTACATCGAAGATAATTATGATGGTGGTGTTATTCCTTTTAACTAAGGGTTGAACATCTGACAGGATTTTGTCAGGGATTGGAATATAAAGCAGCCGGTTTGTATAAACCGGTTGCTTTTTTGTGCAAATTACACAAAACAAGAAAAAAATTTTTAATGGTTATTAACAATTTACACTGACATGCTAGCATGTTATTATCATATTACAACTAGCATGTTAGATAATTATTTACAGCGCAGTTTAATTAACGAGTTTTCCAGAAAAAGGGAGGAAAGAAAAAAATGAAGGCAAAGAAAATCATGTCAGTTATACTGGCAGGGGCAATGACATTATCACTTGCAGCCTGTGGACTGAGCAGTGCACCTGTAGCAGAAGCACCCGTAGCAGAGGCACCGGCGGCAGAGGCACCTGCAGCAGAAGCACCCGCAGCAGAGGCGCCTGCAGCAGACGCAGCAGCAGCTAACGATCCCGCAGTTACACTTGTTATGGCAGAGGTCAACCCTCTTGATACCATTGTAGGACAGATGGATTCAAAGTTTAAGGAAGAGGTTGAGAAGCTTTCAGGTGGCTCTATAACAATAGATCTTCAGGCATCAGGTGTTCTCGGATCAGAGAATGATGTTCTTGATTCTATTCTGGGCGGAGCAGGAACTATCCAGATGTCAAGAATCTCGGCTTTCGCACTTACGAGCTATGGCGGAGAGAAGAGTAAGCTGCTCTCTATCCCTTATACATTCAAGGACAGAGATCATTTCTGGGCATTTGCCACATCTGATCTTGCACAGGAATTCCTTAACGAGCCCTCAGAGAAAGGTTCGGGAATCAGAGGTCTCTTCTACGGTGAGGAAGGTTTCCGTCACTTCTTCGGTGTTAAGCCCTTGGAGAGCATAGACGATCTTGCAGGTTTGAAGATCAGAGTGTCTAATGATCCTGTTATGAACGGTATGGTAGAGGGACTTGGAAGTTCTCCTACAGTTGTAGACTTCGGTGAGCTTTATTCAGCACTTTCAAGCGGTGTTGTAGACGCAGCAGAGCAGCCTATAGCTAACTATAAGTCCAATGCATTCAACGAGGTAGCTAACAACCTTATACTTGACGGTCATACTCTTGGAGCAGTACAGGTTATCATTACCGATGAAGCATGGAATTCTCTTACACCCGCACAGCAGGATGCAATGATGGAAGCATCTAAGATCGCTTCAGCATACTGCCGTGAGATATCTGAGGAAGCAGAGAATAAGGTACTTGATGAGCTTAAGGCAAGCGGATGTAACGTAGTAGAGGTTACAGACAAGACTCCCTGGCAGGAAGCCTGCAAGAAGGTCATAGAGGAGAATACAAGCGATCAGGCTGAGCTTTATCAGCAGATACTTGATTTTGCCAAGTAATCATCATAAGTAAATCACTATAGTAAAAATCACATTACGGGCACAGTGCCAAAGAGGACTCTGTGCCCGTTATGTATACACAATACAAAGGGGGCGCTTATGCCGATCGTATTCGAAAAAATAGACAAGTTAAAGCCGATGTACGACGCAGTATATAAAGTCGTATCCGTCATATGTAAGATATTGCTGATAGCGGACATACTTGTTGTGGCTTTTCAGGTGGCAGGACGATATATCCCGTTCATACCCGATCCTTCATGGACCGAGCAGGTGGTTCTGACATTGATGTCATATATGGCCGTTCTGTCAGCGGCACTGGCTATCAGGCGGGGTGCGCACATCAGGATGACAGCATTCGACAGATATCTTCCGAAGGGACTTTTGAAGGTGTTGGATCTGCTGTCGGATGTGGCAGTATTCGCCCTTGCTCTGATCATGATAGTCCAGGGATGGAAGTATGCGGTTCAGATTGGAGGAAAAGGCGTATACGAGAGTATGCCATGGCTTTCGAGATTCTGGATGTATTTTCCGGTAGCACTTGCCGGAGTTGCAATGCTGGTATTCGAGCTTGAAGCTATATATAATCATATCAAATCGTTATTTGTAAAAACTGAGGATAAAGAACAGGATAAGAAAGGAGATGAAAGCAAATGACAGTAAATACACTTGCGATAACTGTTTTACTTGTCAGCTTTTTTGTCATGATATTGCTTAGATTCCCGATAGCATATGCGGTTGCTTTGTCATCTGTATTCTGTCTGCTTGTTGAGGGGAATCCCCTTACATCTCTGTGTCAGTTCATGGTAAAAGGAATCAGCTCCTTCTCTCTGATGGCAGTCCCATTCTTCATTACCATGGGTGTGCTGATGGGTAAAGGAGGAATATCCGAGAAGCTGATAGCACTGGCTGATGCCTGTGTCGGATGGATGACGGGCGGTATGGCGATGGTTAATATCGTGGCATCATATTTCTTCGGCGGAATAAGCGGATCTGCGGCGGCCGATACGGCATCACTCGGCTCGATCCTGATCCCGATGATGGAGGAGCAGGGATATGACAGAGATTTCTCGACGGCCGTAACCATTACTTCATCCTGTGAGGGACTCTTGGTTCCGCCATCACATAATATGGTCATATATGCCATGTCGGCAGGGGGAGTATCAGTCGGAGCGCTTTTCCTTGCAGGATATATACCGGGAGCGATCCTTGCAATATCTCTTATGATCGGATCATACATCATATCTAGGAGAAGGAAGTATCCCAAGGGATCTAAATTCTCCGTGAAGGCGCTTTTTAAGCAGATTGGTATATCCATATGGGCGCTCGCGGCGATCATCATCGTTGTAGTAGGAGTTGTGGGCGGTGTGTTCACGGCAACGGAATCGGCAGCCATAGCAGTTATATACAGCCTTATTGTATCGGTATTCATATATAAGGGACTTGACTGGAAGGGCGTATGGAAGGCACTTGACGAATGTGTCAATACTCTTTCAATAGTACTTATCCTGATCGCAACATCAGCGGTATTCGGTAACTGTCTTACCAGACTTCATGTGCCGGATCTTGCATCCAAGGCTATCATCGGAATAAGCAATAATCCTTATGTAATAGCATTACTGCTTGATCTGATACTGCTTATACTCGGTTGTATCATGGATATGGCACCCATAATACTTATTGCCACACCCATACTTCTTCCCATAGCAACATCAGTAGGAATCACACCCATACAGTTTGGCATAATCATGATACTTAACTGTGGTATCGGATTACTGACACCTCCTGTCGGAGCTGTGTTATTCATTGGATCTGCTGTTTCCAAGCTGTCCATGGAGAAGGTTGTCAAGGCTACGCTGCCATTCTATCTGTGTATGATAGTCGCACTGTTAGTCATAACATTTATACCGGAAGTCAGCATGTTCTTGCCGAACATGTTCAAATAGTACGCACATAGGGAGTGTTCATCTATGGAATTCAGATACAGATATCGTACAAAACCATCGGACATCTGGCAGGTAAGGATGTACTATGCTTATGCCTCATATACGGGCATCGTTAATATAATATGCATAGTGGCATCGATCATACTTATCGTAGCCATGTGGGAGACATCAGCCGGATGGTTCAGGGTATTAATGCTGTTGTTTTTATCGCTATTTACGATCATACAGCCATTGGTGATATACTCCGGGTCGAAAGCACAGGCAAGGGACAACACTGATGAGATTGAATTGTTTTTTCATGATGCCGGAATGGAGATCAGTACCGCCGGCAAGCATGAGAACTGTCCATGGAAGGATGTCATCAGTGTTATTACCAAGCCGACGCTCGTGATCATATATACGGGAGCAAACAGGGGATATATCCTGACAAACAGTGTTCTTAAGGAGACACGAAAAGATTTTCTTGAATTTGTAAATAAGCACAGAGCAAAATAAAGGACACAGGATAGGAGATTAAAGTAATGGAAATGACATTCAGATGGTTCGGAAAAGAGTACGATACCGTCACACTAAAGCAGATAAGGCAGATACCGGGTGTAAAAGGGGTCATAACGACACTTTATGATACAATGCCCGGAGATGTATGGAGCCGTGAAAGGATACACAGTATGAAGGAGGAGGTAGAAGCCTCCGGATTGCATGTATCAGGAATAGAGAGTGTTAATGTGCACGACTCTATCAAGATCGGTGACAGTGACAGGGATATGTATATTGATAACTACATTGAGACCCTTAAGAATCTGGGTGAAGAGAATATACATATGGTCTGCTATAATTTCATGCCGGTCTTTGACTGGACCAGAACGGAGCTTGCAAGGTTAAGACCTGACGGCTCTACGGTAATGGCCTACACTCAGGAAGCGGTTGATGCCCTTGATCCGGAGAAGATGTTCGACTCAATAGCAGGAGATATGAACGGATCTGTCATGCCGGGATGGGAACCCGAACGCATGGAGAAGGTTAAGGAGCTTTTCGAAATGTACAAGGATGTGGATGAGGATAAGCTTTTTGAGAATCTTAAGTACTTCCTTGAGCGCATAATGCCTGTATGTAATGAGTACGACATTAAGATGGCGATACACCCGGATGATCCTGCGTGGAGCGTATTCGGACTCCCAAGGATAATAATCAATAAAGAGAATATACTTAAGATGATGAAGATGGTAGATGATCCTCATAACGGAGTGACATTCTGCTCAGGCTCTTATGGAACCAACATCAATAATGACCTGCCGGATATGATCAGGTCATTAAAGGGAAGGATTCATTTTGCACATGTTCGTAATCTTAAATTCAATACGCCGACGGATTTTGAGGAATCGGCACATCTGTCAGAGGATGGTTCCTTTGATATGTTTGAGATAATGCAGGCTTTATATGATATAGGCTTTGACGGTCCCATACGTCCGGATCACGGAAGAATGATATGGGATGAGAAGGCAATGCCGGGATACGGATTGTATGACAGAGCACTTGGCGCAACCTATCTTAACGGATTGTGGGAGGCTATCGTCAAGGCAAAAGAGAGGTGGTCGTGATGCGATTAAGTCAGGAAGGAATTAAGAATAGAGAGGAATGGCTGGAAAAAGGCTATATTCTGCCTGAATTTGACAGACAGAGGATGATAGAGAGCACAAGAAAGAACCCGGAGTGGGTTCACTTCGGTGCAGGCAATATCTTCCGTGCTTTTCAGGCGGCAGTGGCACAGAAGCTTCTTGATAAAGGGATAACGGATAAGGGAATAATCGTCGTTGAGGGCTTTGACTATGAGATAATTGAGAAGATGTACAGACCCCATGACGATCTGTCGATTCTGGTCACACTTAAAAATGACGGAAATATCGAAAAGACAGTGATCGGAAGTATAGCCGAATCATGTATACTTGATTCGGATAATGATGCGGAATACAGCAGATTAAAGGAGATATTCAGGAGTGAGTCTCTTAGAATGGCCACTTTTACCATAACGGAGAAGGGCTACAGTCTCCATGACGGCAAGGGAGAGTTACTTCCTTCAGTTGTGCTTGATTATGAGAAAGGGCCGGACAAGCCCTCAAGTTATATAGGCAAGGTCACATCACTTTTATATGAGAGATTCATATCAGGTGCCAAGCCGATAGCAATGGTAAGTACTGATAATTGTTCTCATAACGGGGATAAATTATATGCCGCCGTAGCCGCTTTTTCTAAGGAATGGGTCAAGAGAGGGCTTGCGGATAAGGGATTCGAGGCTTATATCAATGATCCGTCCAAGGTGTCATTCCCTTGGAGCATGATAGATAAGATCACACCAAGACCCGATCCGTCCGTAGAGGAGCTGCTTAAGAAGGATGAGATAGAGGAGCTTGAGAATGTCATAACATCCAAGAAAACCTACGTTGCACCCTTTGTCAATGCCGAAGAATCGGAATATCTGGTTATCGAGGATAAATTTCCGGCAGGAAGAGCTCAGCTTGAGAAGGGCGGTCTGATCTTCACAGACAGAGAGACGGTAGATAAGGTTGAGAAGATGAAGGTATGTACCTGTCTTAATCCTCTTCACACATCACTGGCCGTATTCGGATGTCTGCTTGGCTTTACCAAGATATCGGATGAGATGAAGGATGCAGATCTTAAGGGTCTGGTAGAGGAGATAGGCTATAAAGAGGGACTTCCGGTAGTTACAGACCCCGGAGTACTTGATCCGAAGGAGTTCATTGATACGGTACTTAATGTGCGAATTCCCAATCCTTTCATGCCGGATACACCTCAGCGTATAGCTACGGATACCTCGCAGAAGCTTGCAATAAGGTTCGGCGAGACCATTAAGAATTATATGATAACCGGTAAGGATATGGCCGGTCTTAAGCTTATACCGCTTGTATTCGCAGGCTGGATAAGATATCTTATGGCTGTGGATGATGAGGGTAACAGCTTCGAATTAAGTCCCGATCCGCTGCTTGCAACCGTCACACCTTATGTCGAAGGAATAGATAAGTTAAGCACAGATAAGCTTAAGGAAAAGCTCATGCCCCTTCTTAAGAATGATACTATATTCGGAGTAGACCTTGAGAAAGCAGGGTTAAGCGGGGCTGTCATTGATTATCTTGAGGAATTGCTACAGGGTAACGGATCGGTAAGGAGAACTCTTCACAAGTATGTATCGGCTGTATGACAGAACGTACAGAACTAAATTGCAGAGGATGATCAGGTAATTGTATAAAGGATCTGAGGGGCTTTAGTGTGAAAAAATATGAGTTTATTAAAAAAAATAATTCCTCTTTTTATGATGATACTGTTTCTTGAGAGTATTGCAGGTTGTGCAATTAGCCCCTCAGATGATAATAAGGCAGTAAGCGAGTAGGAGAGAGTATGCGATTTTTACCTTGCAACAAAAGAAGCAGAAGGAAGCAGGTAAGGGTAAGCTTTATTTTGTATAGGAGAAGCATCAATATGGACAGATCTCTGAATCAGATCACTTATGACAGATTTAAAAAGGACATCATGACATTCGCCTTAAAGCCGGGGGAGCCTGTATCGGCAAGTAAGATCGCGGAGCGCTACGGTGTCAGCCGGACACCTGCCAGAGAAGCACTTGTGAGACTTCAGGATGAAGGTATGATAGATATCTTCCCCCAGTCAAAGTCCATGATCTCGAAGATCAATGAAGAGAGGATATGGCAGGAATGGTTCGTCAGGAAATCTCTTGAGATAGGAATGGTGGAAGCCTTCTTTAAGGGCGTCAGAGCCGAAGATATCGTGAAGATGAAGGAATGTGTGGAAAGGATCAAGAATCTTACTTTAAAGCCTGTAAGTCATGAGACCTCTTTTGAATACATCCGTTGTGATGACGAATTCCATTATCTGTTCCATATTGCGGCGGGAGAGAAGCTTGCGGCCGATATAATCAGGAATTCCCTCCCTAATTATAAGAGGGTAAGGCTTCTGATTGATATGGAGAATACCAATAAGGACAGAACGATAAGCGACCATGAAACCCTCATAAGACTGACGGAGGAGAGAAAGGTTAAGGAATATGGGGAATTCCTTGAAGAGCATCTGAGCCATATCGTTAAGGACATACCGGCGATGAGGGAGAAGTATCCGAGTATGTTCGAGAATTAGGGCATTTTTATAAAAATTTAACAGACATATCTTATTTATATTCTTTTTTTCAAAAAATCGGGGTGGTATACTGTATCTATGAATTTAAGCAAAAGACTTACTTTTACATTCGTATCGCTTATGACCATTCCGGTGGTTCTTGCGATAGCATCGTGTATATTCTTAGTGGTATACGATGACCCTCAGATATCAAGACAGCTCGTAGTGGAAGCCATATGGGTACTTATCATAGTGCTTGTGGCTTTTGATATTATGTTGACCACATGGGTCAATAAGGGCGTTTTTCTCCATATCAGAGAGCTTAATAAGGCCATGGGAGATATCGCTGAGGGAGATTTTGATAATGTACTTGACTCAACATCCGTGGATGGTGAGATATCGGAGCTTTTCGCAAGCTATGAGGATATGAGGCTCAAGCTTAAGGAATCTACTGAGGACCGGTTAAAGGACGAAGCCACAAGCAAAGAGCTCATAAGCAATATCACTCATGATCTTAAGACTCCCATCACATCCATTAAGGGTTATGCGGAAGGAATACTTGACGGTGTGGCGGATACGGATGAGAAGAAAGAGCGTTATATACGAACCATATATGACAAGACCAAGGATCTTGACAGGCTGCTTAACGAACTGACATATTATTCCGGTATCGACAGTAATAAGATACCATATACCTTCCATCGTATCAATGTGGGAGATTTCTTCGTTGATTGTGTCGAAGAGGTCGGTATGGATCTTGGCAACAGGAATATCAAGCTGAATTTTGAGAACCTACTTGAGCCGGGAACGCGCATTATAGCCGATCCGATACAGCTTCGCAAGGTCATAGACAATATCATAGGCAACAGTGTTAAATATATGGATAAGCCGGACGGTCAGATAGATATAAGACTTCTTGATGCGGTTGACAGCGTCCGTATAGAGATAGAGGATAACGGCAAAGGAATAGCGTCTAAGGATCTGGGCAAGATATTCGAGAGATTCTATCGCACGGATGCTTCTCGTAACTCCGCACAGGGTGGAAGCGGCATAGGATTGTCCATTGTGAAGAAGATAGTGGAGGATCATGGCGGATACATATGGGCGACTAGTAAAGAGGGCGAAGGAACGTGTATGCACTTTGTAATCCGCAAGTATTCTGAGGATAATGAGGCCAGGAAGGATGACACACATATAGAGCAATGATATACGATCATAACAGGAGGCGATCATGAGTAAGGTACTGATAATAGAAGATGAAGAGACGATAGCCGAGCTTGAGAAGGACTATCTTGAACTGTCTGATTTTACCGTTGATATAGAGAATAGCGGTGACAAAGGACTTACAAGGGCACTTAATGAAGACTATGACATAATAGTCTTAGATCTTATGCTTCCCGGAATAGACGGCTTCGAGGTATGCAGGAAGATCCGTGAAAAGAAGCAGATACCGATCCTTATGGTATCCGCCAAGAAGGATGATGTGGATAAGATACGCGGTCTTGGCTTAGGGGCTGATGATTATATGACTAAGCCCTTCTCACCGAGCGAGCTTGTGGCAAGAGTCAAGGCGCATTTGTCACGCTATGAGAGACTTATGTCAACCAACCAGAAGCAGAATGATGTTATTGAGATACGGGGCATTAAGATAGACAAGACCGCCAGACGGGTGTTCGTCGATGGCGAGGAGAAGCCCTTTACTACCAAGGAATTCGATCTGCTCACTTTTCTGGCAGAGAATCCCAATCATGTCTATTCCAAGGAGGAGCTGTTCCGTGAGATATGGGATATGGATTCCATCGGAGATATCGCAACCGTCACCGTGCATATCAAGAAGATACGAGAGAAGATAGAGATAGATACATCGAATCCTCAGTATATAGAGACTATATGGGGCGTGGGATACCGCTTCAAGGTGTGAGCAGACAAGCCCTGTACAAGAGTACAGGGCTTGTTATAAATTATATAGATGCGTACAGATCGCCACCATTTGCAGTAAAGGTTATTCCTGAGAAATTATATATATTAGCATTCATAATATTCGGAGCAATGTATTTTACACATGTGAAATTACACGAAACGGTTCTTTTATCCGAGGAAATCGAAGAGGTAAAGCTTGTAGCACCATAGCAAGGATAAGAACCCATGTGATCACCGTAACCATCGACTGATACATACATATCATGGCCATTGGCATAGTACACTGTTGATCTTATATAAAGGTAGTTGTTAGGAGCATAAGAATAGTACCATTTTTGGGTGCTGGAATATGAACGATATTCCCCATCATGTCCTCTTCTCTGAAGGTTGCTTTTTTCTACTGGGTATAAATGGTCAGGGTTGTAATAATAATGCTCTGCAGTGGAGTAATTGTATTCTAAACCTGTTGTATTATCATTTGTATAAGCAATATCTGCCTGAATTGCACTGTATACATAATCTTTAAATTCATTTAATGTCATCTGCTGAAAATATTTTTCAACTTCCTCAATAGATCTTCCTTCTTTTTTTAGTATTTCATCTGTAGGAAAACAATAATTAGTTCCAAACTCGCTATTAATCGCATCGAGTTCTTTTTGATAATCAGACAGCAGCATAAGAGATTTTGCTTTTGCATTATTACCGATACAGAACACGGTGAAAGATAATAATAATAAGGACAGAATAGTTATAAAGAATACATTTTTTTTCATTAATAACAATCTCCTTGTCCATGTTTGCAACCAAAATATGTGCTTACACTAATTATACTAACATACGAATTAAAAACTAAGCAAGTAGATAACGGGGGGATTAGTCAGAAGTCTGTAGGGAAGAACCCTAAGCAATGCGAGCTTTTTGTTGTTTTTCACAAATTTGAGTGATAAAATAAAGATTAATTAAAAAAATTCTTATAACTCTATAAACTTTTTTAGTAGGAATGACAATATAACTGTGTTAAGGGCATCTATCACAGATGATAGAGTTAAGGAGGAGAAATATATGTCACTTAGAAATAAACTTATTC
>DGII01000028.1 GCA_002393095.1 Lachnospiraceae bacterium UBA3826
CGAGAACTGATACGGATAGTCCGGCATATCCGACTCATCCGCAAGCCACACGCTGGCAACAGGAAGCTTCTTGATATCTATCCTTTTGACAAGCCACTCCTTATCTCCGTATATCATGGGCTTATACCCCGCTTCGACGATCCTGTTAAGGAAAGTGCCCGCTATAAGCGTCCTGTCATCCTTACTTAAGGATTCAACCCTTGATATATCATTATCTATGAATTCCATATCGAAAGCCACAGGATAAGTAAGCTTATAATCCTTACATGCTTCTATGACGAGATTGGCCTCCTCTAATGCCTCCGCCTCGTTGACGGCCTGCGAATAGAAGTACACCCCTATATCAAGCCCCGCATCCCTCGCTCTCGTCATATTCTGGGCAAAATACTCATCCAAAGATATCTGTCCCGTCTGGTAGCCTCTGGCCCCGACTCTTATCATAACGAATTCTATTCCGGCACTCTTGACCTGATTAAAGTCAATGTCCTTCTGATATCTTGATACATCTATGCCAAGGAACGAGGCAAGCTTACCGTCATTATAATACTTAAGCTTACCGTCGTTCGATATAAGCTTGGTAAAATCGTAATTATTCTTCTCTCTGGAGGCATCTATGGTCACCCATTCCGAGGAACCGTCCGAATACTCGATCTTAAAATGCTTGCCGTCATTATATTTCTCATCATCGGCTCCGGGTGACATGGTCGGCTGCGGAGATACCAAAGGCGAGGGTAAAGGCTTCGAATTATTATCCTCATCAGACTTCTTATCTCCGGCGTCTGAATCTCCTGACAGATTATCATCCCCGGTCCTGTTCTTATACATATCCCAGATATCAAGGTCATCCGCCGTTCTCTTGCTCTGGTTTACAGGTACCTCTTCTTCACTTGATTCTTCAGATTCCAATGACGCAACATAATTGGCATAATTACTGTTGCCATTCTTATTCTTGCCGTTAGATGCAATTATCACACCAAGGATGATAAGAATGAACACCGATACACCCAGTGTCATATATACTATCGGAGCTCCGCCCTTATAGCCTCCCTCCGAATAATCATCCTCATAATCCTCTTCGTAATCGAATTCGTCATCAAACTTCATTTAGCTTTCCTTAATTATCGCTTTCTTGGGACACTTCTCCACACATGTGCCGCACCCGGTACACTTGCTGTAATCTATGGATGCAAGATTATTGCTTACATTAATTGCTCCTGCCGGACAATTACGCGCACACAGACCACAGCCTATACATGCCGTATCACATGCCTTCATGGCTACAGGACCCTTCTCGGATGAATTACAGCTTACCTTGATCTTGGAAGCATAAGGAACAAGCTCGATAAGCCCCTTAGGACAGGCCGCAACACACTTGCCGCACGCCTTACACGCATCCTTATCTACATATGCTATTCCGTTCACCACATGAATCGCATCAAAAGCACATGCCTTAACACAATTGCCGTATCCGAGACATCCGTAGTTACAGCTCTTAGGCCCGCCGCCGGGCACATAAGCCATCATCGCACAATCCTTCACTCCCGTATAATCATAGTCGGTATGTGCCTTATCGCAGTCACCCTGACATTTAACAAAAGCAGTCATTCTGACGGACTCACCCACTTCAACGCCCATTATCGAAGCGACCACGCCCGCAACGCTCTCTCCCCCGACAGGGCAGGCATTGACCGGTGCTTTACCTTGGGCTATGGCCGCCGCCAGTCCCGAACAGCCTGCATAACCGCAGCCTCCGCAGTTATTGCCCGGAAGCGCATTAAGCACGGCTTCTTCCTTAGGGTCGGAATCCACCTTGAATTTAATACCGGCTATACCTAAGAATACTCCTACGAACAATCCCACACATCCGGTAAGTAATGTAGCTATCAATATACCTTGTACCAATTCTAATTCTCCCTATTATATAAGTCCTGAAAATCCACAGAATGCAATCGCCATAAGTCCTGCCGTAAGCAATACGATGGGCATCCCCTTAAGAGGCTTGGGAATATCGTTATACTCAAGCTTCTCTCTTATGCTTGCAAGCAATATTATGGATATGGTAAAGCCTACTGCCGTAGCAAATCCGTTCACAACTCCATATAAGACTCCGTATCCCTTAGTTACATTGGTAAGTGCCACACCTAACACCGCACAGTTGGTCGTGATCAACGGAAGATACACGCCAAGCGACTGATAGAGGCCGACCATGAATCTCTTAAGGAACATCTCAACGAACTGCACAAGTGCGGCGATAACCAGAATAAAGACTATAGTCTGCATATACTCCATATGAAGCGGTGTGAGTATATACTTATATATTGCTCCTGCCACGGCACTTGAAAGGGTAATGACGAATATAACGGCTATACCCATACCCGCTGCTGTATTGACCTTTTTGGACACACCAAGGAAAGGACACAATCCCAGGAACTGACTTAAGACAACATTGCTTACAAGTGACGAGCCGACCAATATGATCAGAAGATCTCTTACTGTATTCATAATCATGCCTCCTCCTTCTCATTGTCTGCGGCCATGACCCTGTCTTTGCAGTCACCCACGGCACATTGCATACAATCCGAACCGCAGCCGGACTGTATCTTGGATACATCCCTGCCCTTTTTCTCACCTGTAAGCTTCACCTGATTCTGTATCGCGGTAAGCAGGGCCAGCACGAAGAAAGCCCCCGGTGCCATCTTAAAGATCGCTATGGGAGTAAAAAGCGAAAGCTCATGTCCGAACACCGAACAGCCGCCGATAAATTCCCTCAACAGTCCGATAATGGTAAGAGATATGGTAAATCCGAGTCCCATTCCAAGTCCGTCGAAAAATGACGGAAGTATGGGATTCTTATAAGCGTATGCTTCTGCTCTTCCAAGTATTATACAATTCACCACAATAAGCGGTATATATATACCGAGAGACTTATACAGACTCGGAATATAGGCTTGCAGCAATAGCTGCATCATCGTTACAAAGGACGCTATTATGACAATAAAAGCCGGAATACGTATCTTATCCGGTATTATATTCCTAAGCGCCGCAATTATCATATTGCTTAATGCAAGTACAACTGTAGTGGTAAGACCCATTCCAAGTCCGTTGATGGCTGATGTTGTTACCGCCAGTGTGGGGCACATTCCAAGCATCAGGACTAAAGTGGGGTTCTCTTTTATTATTCCGTTGTGAAGTCTTTCAACACATTTATTCATAGCCGGTCCATCCTATTTATGATCCTCGAAGTACTTAAGGCAGCAATTAACTGCATTGGTGAAAGCGTTGGTCGTGATAGTCGCACCTGATATGGCATCTATCTCATCATCGGCCACAGCTCCGGTCTTGGTATACTTAAAGCTGTCAACCTGTTTACCGGCAAACTGCGGCTTAAGCACCTTCTCCGCATTCATTCCCAAGCCTGCCGTCTCATTGATGCTTAAGATCGATATACCACCCACGACCTTTGAATTATTGATTCCCACGGTGAAGGTTATGTCTCCGCCATATCCTTCGGATGTGGTGACGGTATATACATATCCGAGCACACTTCCTTCCGCGCCCATGGCCTTAACCACTTCGTCGATATTCACAGCCTTATATCCCGCATCATCAAGCTCTTTTCTGTACTCGGTACTCATGATCTCACCATCCAAAGGCACAAAATCCTTGGCATCCGTGAATACTTCCTTATATGCCGCTTTCTTGTCGGCTTCCTCTCTGGCGGCTATGGTATCCTTGGTAGTCTCATACACAAGCCCCAGTATCAATCCGGCTATTACCGTAATTGCAAGAAGTATGCCCGCATTCTTTATCATCTCTTTCATATGCGTTCACCTCCTCTTCCGAAGGGCTTAGGTGCCGTGAACCTGGTTATAAGAGGCACCAGCATATTGCCGATTATGATGGCATATGACACACCCTCACTCGACGCTCCGAATATCCTGAATATACCGGTAAGTATTCCAAGTATCACGCCGAATACAATCTGACCGAGCTTAGTGACAGGTCTTGTCACATAATCCGTAGCCATGAAGAAAGCTCCAAGCATCAGACCGCCTCCGGCAAGCTCTGCGCTTATATAATAGGAATTGAATCCGTGTCCTCCGAATAGTCCGTAGAAGATCACAAAGGTGATGATATAGCTTCCCGGTATCTTAAGGTCTATTATACCTAAGAGAAGCAGGATACATGCCCCCGCAACTATGGCGATCATGGAAGTCTCTCCGATAGTACCCGAAGTCCTTCCGATGATCATATTAAGGACATTAACACTTCCGCCTGCCTTAAGGGTTGCAAGAGGTGTCGCTCCCGTATAGGCATCGCATTCGAAATTGGTCATTATACCGGGGAAGGATATAAGTAAGAAGCATCTTGCCGCAAGAGCCGGATTCATAAAGTTCTGACCCAGACCTCCAAAAAGCATCTTCACTACTATTATCGCGAAAACTCCTCCCATGGGTCCCAGCCATAAGGGAGCTGCCGGCGGCATATTAAGCGCCAGTAAAAGTCCCGTAACAACAGCCGAGAAATCAAATATCGTAAGCTTTTTCTTCATGAAAAGCTCATATAAAGCCTCGGATATAACACATGCCGCTATGGTAAGAAGTATCTGCCACAGAGCATTCAATCCGAAGTTCCACACACCGAAGCCGGCAGCAGGCAAAAGCGCCAGTACTACACAGAGCATGATCTTGTCCGTGCTTACCTTGGATCTGATATGCGGATTCGATGACACGTTCATCATATCACTCATTATCCGTTCCCTCACTTTCCTGCCTTTTTCTTATTAGCCAATACTATCTTGCGGGCCGATTTAATGGACTGGGTAAGCTGCCTCTTCGCAGGACATACATAGCTGCAACATCCGCATTCACAACACTCCATACCGTTAAGCTTCTCAAATCTCTCATAATCGCCGTGCTCGGCACACTCTGCCAAAGCCTTAGGCATTACTCTTCCGGGACATACCTCAAGACACATTCCGCAGTTGATACATGCCGTCGGAGTATATCGCGCCACTTCATCCTTACTGAGTGCCAAAAGTGCCGAAGCAGTCTTGGTGGTGGGCACATCCGTATTAAAAAGCGCAAAACCCATCATGGGGCCTCCGGATACTATCTTCTCAGGCTCCGTCTTATAGCCGCCTGCGGCCTCAATGAGCTCACTGTAGCTCATACCGATGCACACCCTGTAGTTCTGTGGCTCTTTTATCGCATCGCCCGTTACCGTCACGATCCTCTCCATCAGAGGCTTACCGTTCCATACGGCATTATATATCGCACACAGAGTATCCACGTTATTCACCACACAGCCGGCGTCTGCCGGAAGCATGGAGCTGTTGATGGCACGTCTGGTAGTAGCAAATATCAGTTGTCTCTCTGCCCCCTGCGGATACTTGGTCTTAAGAGTCTTAACAAGTATTCGGGGTTCATTCTTCGTAAGCGCCTTAAGCTTGGCTATACAGTCAGGCTTATTGTCTTCCACCGCAAGTATGCCCTTGGCATTATCAAAAAGCCTGAGTACGCACTTAAGCCCCTCGATAAGCATCTGAGGCTGTTCTATCATCCTTCTGTAGTCACTTGTAAGATACGGCTCACACTCGGCACAGTTGGCTATACAATAGTCGATCCTGTCAGGCTCCTTGGGACTTAATTTAACATGAGTCGGGAAGCCCGCACCGCCCATTCCGACGATACCCGCATCCTGTATCCGCTTAAGGATATCCTCCTTGCTCATATTATCGATATCGATCTCATCACACACATCATAATCGACTTCCCTGTACTCACCGTCATTATCGATTATAATGCTTAGAACCATATCTCCCGTCACGGTTCTTCTCGGCTCAATAGCCTCAACTGTGCCGGATACCGTAGAATAAATATGTGAAGATACAAAACCTGCCGCTTCCGCTATCCTCTGACCTCTTAAGACATGATCGCCCTTGGCGACTATAGGTGATGCGGGAGCGCCTATGTGCTGTGATACGGGGTATACCATCTTACCCTTGGGATATATGTCCTTAATGGGCTTATCCTTCGACAGCTCCTTACCGTCATAGGGATGGATTCCTCCTGTAAAAGAATGCTTTGCCATACATACCTCCATCTGCATTATCTTATATATTCTACTATTTTTTTATACAAATTTCCACCCTCTATGCTATACTGTAGTAATGATAAGAGAGAGTAAGAATGTTATCATATATGACACCGAACCCGATGTTTTTCTCCTGTGCGGTCATAGCGATCCTATCTTTGTAGACATAGAGACCACCGGGCTTTCTCCAAGGAACTCCCATATCTATCTGATCGGGCTCATCTGTATTAAAGACGATAAGCCTGTCTTCGAAAGTCTTATGGCAGAGAATCCCTCGCAGGAAGAGGCTGTACTTAAGGCTTTTTTAGATATCGTGAAGGATTACGGGCTTTTGATACACTTTAACGGTACTACCTTCGATCTCCCATTCATAGAATCCCGCTGCAAGGCCTACGGACTTAAGTTTGATGCCTCATCCAAAGAAAGTCTTGATATCTACCGCAGGATATCTCCTTTCAGAAAGCTGCTTGGCTTAAGCGACTGTAAGCAAAAAAGTATTGAGAGGTTCTTAAAGATATCCAGAGAGGATACCTTATCAGGCGATGAGCTTATAGATGTATATAAGAGATACTCCGTATCCGGAGACGATAAGCTGTATAAGCTCCTCTTTACGCATAATTATGATGATCTCTGCGGAATGTATAATATCCTTCCTGTTGTAGTCTATGAAAGGATATCTAAGCTGCTTCCGGCCGAAGCTTCCATGCATATTTCTGACTATACGGATGTAAACGGGATATCCCGTAAGGAAGTACTCATAGGCTATGATCTTCCATATGCCGTTCCCCATCCGATAAGTTCCTCTTTACAGGGAATACATCTGTCCGTCAGCAACACCAAAGTACTCATCAAGATCCCCGTATACTCCGGAGAGCTTAAGCTCTTCTATGATGATCCCCAAAGCTACTATTATCTTCCCGATGAGGATATGGCCGTTCACAAGTCCGTCTCTGCATACATGGACAGAAATTACAGGCAGCAGGCCACTGCCGCGACCTGCTATACCCGTCTTAAAGGTACATTTTTGCCGCAGTTTAACGAGGTTTTTACCCCGGTATTTAAAAGGGAATATAAAGCTGGCGAAAGCTTTATAAAATTCACGGAGGATATGGCCTGTGATATGGATTTTGTCCGAAGCTATATCGGACATATACTTAAGAATATCCTTTAGACGCAAAAAAGGTCCCTGCATCGCAGGGACCTTTAATATCCTTAATATCCTTATCTCTGGTAGAAGAAGGAATCCAGTCTGTTATATCCTATATCCTTATACTTCATTATCTGCTCGGTACTTCCTATGAAGAGCACTCCGCCGGGAGCAAGTGACTGGTAGTACTTGCTGAATATCTCGTCTTTAGCCTCCTCTGTAAAGTATATCAGCACATTACGGCACACTATCAGATGTTGATTCTTGAAGAAATCATCCTTAAGAAGATTATGCTTCTTAAAGGTTATACAGTTCTTGATCTTATCCGATATCTGATATGCCGGTCCGTTCTGGGTGAAATACTCCTT
The DNA here is from genome assembly GCA_002393095.1 of Lachnospiraceae bacterium UBA3826. Taxonomy (GTDB): domain Bacteria; phylum Bacillota; class Clostridia; order Lachnospirales; family Lachnospiraceae; genus Colinaster. The sequence goes on from DGII01000028.1 coordinate 7,612, forward strand.
CTTATACTTGGCAGGAACATTCGCTACACTCTTCTCACCATACAATCCGATCTTGGCCTTGGCAACCACTTCATCACTTATATCAGTGGCAGTGATCTTGATCTTATTAAGCGGAACGAACTCCGAAAGAGCCATAGCCAGTGAATACGGCTCATCTCCGGTAGAGCATGCAGCACTCCAGATATTAAGGTTGGTTCCGAACTTCTCTATCAGCATCGGGAATATCCTCTTGGTGAGTATCTCCCACTGATCGGGATTACGATAGAACTCCGATACGTTGATGGTAATGTACTCAACGAATTCATCAAGTGCCTTCCTGTTCTTCTTCAGTTCTCCCACATATTCCTCATAATCCTTATACGGACTCTTGGATATATGAGTATCTATACGCCTCTTCATCTGAGCCTGCTTATAGAAGGTCAGATCTATCTTGGTAAGCCTTAATATATCCTGCATGAAAGCTTCATAATCATATTTTGCCATAATACCCATGTCTCCTTTTTAAGAAAGAGCGAAAGTAATGTATACACATCTGCTTTCACTCTCCCCATTGATTCTTTCTTTAATAATTATTCGTTAGACTCTTCGGTACTCTCACTTGCTTCAACAGCATCCGCAGCATTATCCTCAGCGGCTTCTGCGGCAATAACCTCATCTATATTGACCGATACTGCCTCAGCATCATCATCTTCCTTATTCTCTTCGGGCTCCTCAGGAAGTGTAGCCTTGATGCTTAAGCTGATCTTCTTGTCATCAAGATTAAAATCAACGATCTTGGCTGTAACCTCATCACCGACCTTAAGTACATCGCTGGGCTTCTCAATATGATCCTTAGATATCTGAGATACATGAAGCAGCGCATCCACACCCTTCTCTATCTCAACAAATGCACCGAAGTCGGTCATACGAGCAACCTTACCGGTTACTATATTGCCTATTGCGAACTTCTTATCCGCATCCTTCCATGGATTCTCATCCTCGAACTTCATGGAAAGAGCGATCTTATTGCCCTGAATATCCTTAATGAATGCTCTTACGGTATCGCCGGACTTGAAGACCTTCTTAGGACTCTCAACCCTGCCCCAGCTCATCTCGGAGATATGAAGGAGACCGTCAGCCCCGCCAAGATCTACGAATGCACCGAAGTCTGTAACGTTCTTAATAGTTCCTTCGATCACGTCACCTACGTGTATCCTCTCCATAAGCTCCTTCTGTGCCTTATCTCTCTCGGCAGTAAGAAGCATACGTCTGTTACCGATATATCTTCTTCTCTTAGGATTATACTCTGTGATAACGAATTCGATCTCTTCGTCCTTGTACTTATTAAGATCCTTCTCGTATGTATCAGATACCAGCGAAGCGGGAATGAATATCCTCACTTCATCAACCATCACACAGATACCGCCGTCAAGAACCTGTGTAACCTTAGCCTTAAGCACTTCCTGATTATTGAATGCATCCTCAATACGCTTATTACCCTTTTCGGCAGCAAGTCTCTTGTATGTGAGGATAACCTGTCCTTCACCGTCATTGACCTTAAGGACCTTGGCTTCCATGGTGTCTCCCACCTTGACTACGGTAGTAAGGTCTAAGTTGGACTCATTGGTATATTCGCTTCTGGTCAGAATACCGTCAGCCTTGCAGCCTATGTTAAGGATTATTTCATCCGGCTTAACAGAGAAAACTGTACCCTCTACTACCTCTCCTGTATGGATTGTTTTGAATGATTCATTCAGCATTTGTTCAAAACTCATTTCTGACATAATTTTGAACCTCCTC
>DGII01000094.1 GCA_002393095.1 Lachnospiraceae bacterium UBA3826
TGCATACGGATAGTTTTATATTCCCGGCTGCAGCGATCTATCTTGCGATGAAAGAAACCGCTCCTGAGATTGCATATGACGTGATGAAGAAGATCATGGCGGAGAAATCGGGTAAAACGGGGCGGATGATAGCAAAGTTCTGCCGGATACCGGGATTTAACAGGTTCTTCCTTGGAATGTGGGATACAATGAGCCATAAAATGTTCGGGGAAGCATCGGGCTTTAAGAATGTTTTCTACCCAAAGGAGAAAGCATGCTTTCGAATGGATATAACACAATGTCCATATAACAAGTATCTGACGGAACTGGGATGTCCTGATCCGGCAGTTTATGGAGGGCATTGAGAAAAAAAGCAGAGTATGGTAGAATTTCATATATTGCGTTTTTATAATATAAAATGCTCGAAGAAAGGTTGACATAACATGAAACTGGGAATCGTCGGACTTCCCAATGTCGGGAAGTCCACTCTTTTTAATTCACTTACTAAGGCCGGAGCAGAGTCGGCCAACTATCCGTTCTGTACCATTGATCCCAATGTGGGGATCGTGCCGGTGCCGGATGAAAGGGTCGAGCAGCTTGGGAAGTTGTATAACACCAAGAAGGTCACACATGCCACAATTGAGTTCGTGGATATCGCAGGACTTGTGAAGGGCGCATCTAAGGGCGAGGGCTTAGGCAATCAGTTCCTTGCCAATATCAGAGAGGTAGATGCCATAGTGCATGTTGTCAGATGCTTCGATGATACCAATGTAGTGCATGTTGACGGCTCGGTAGATCCCGCAAGGGATATAGAGACAATTAATCTGGAGCTTATATTCTCGGATCTTGAGATACTTGAGAGACGTATAGCCAAGGTAGCAAAGCAGGCTAAAATGGATAAGACGGTTGCCAAGGAATATGAGCAGCTTGAGGCTATCAAGGCTCATCTGGAAGCAGGTAATATGGCTAAGACCTTCCCTGTATCCGATGATGAGGATAAGGTGGCATGGTTTGATTCATATAATCTCTTAACGGCTAAGCCTACTATATATGCTGCCAATGTAGCTGAGGATGATCTGGCGGATGACGGCGCGTCCAATGCATATGTGCAGGCAGTGCGAAAGCTTGCGTCAGAGGAGGGCAGTGAAGTCTTCGTGATCTGTGCCCAGATAGAGCAGGAGATGGCAGAGCTTGAGGATGATGAGAAGCAGATGTTCTTAGAAGACTTAGGGCTTAAGCAGTCGGGTCTTGATAAGCTTATTGCAGCAAGCTATTCATTGCTTGGCCTTATGAGCTTCCTTACGGCAGGTGAGGATGAGTGCAGAGCATGGACTATACGTAAGGGTACGAAGGCGCCTCAGGCAGCAGGTAAGATTCACACCGACTTCGAACGCGGATTTATTAAGGCAGAAGTTGTTAACTACAAGGACCTCTTAGAACTCGGCTCCCTGGCTGCAGCGAGAGAGAAGGGCTTAGTCGGCATGGAAGGTAAAGACTATGTCGTACGTGACGGCGATGTAATTCTCTTTAGATTTAACGTATAGATTGTATCGATATTTGGTGGCGTATAGGACGGATGAACCGGCGTCCGTATGAGGGATGGCATGGTCAGTGCAAGAATAAGAACAGCTCGCATAATACTCATATGGTTGATTCTTACTGAGACATGGAATATCGTTTCGAACCTGGTGCCCATTCGTAATCTGTCAACCATATCTTATATTGCGTTGCTGATGTTTTGGATCTTCTCTTTACGGGATGAGATTCCGAATCCCTATATCAGACGAAGGCTTATAGCCGGCGCAGTGACCTTGATCATACTGATGGTTGTGCGTTATGTAAGATACAATATTTCCGTTACGGGTTCAGATCTGTACAGATACTTAAGATATGCATATTATCTGCCATCGATTCTGACGGCTTATCTGTCTATATCCATTGCCTTGTACATAGGCAGCAGAGAGAACGGCAGACAGAGGAAGGCCGTTAAGATCTTGGGATATATTGCATGCATTCTGATACTGTTGGTATTCACCAATGATATCCATCATAAATTATTGAATATCTGGTATGAAGATGGTAAGGAACACAGTACATCAGGTCCGGTGTTCTATATCATCATGGTTTGGTATGTTCTCACTGTCTTGATATCTTTTGCTGTAATCCTTTATAAATGCCGTGTCAAAGAAGCAGTCCTACATTGGAGATTACCTGCCACGATAGGCCTTATCGGTATGGCCCTATGGGCTGCATATTATGCCAACGGCGGAAGTAGTCCGCATTTGTTCGGTCTTTCTTTATATAACATTCAGGAAGTCACTATGTTCATGTTTATGTGTACATGGGACAGTTGTATCCTGATTGGTTTAATTCCGTCGAATTCACTTATTAAAGAGAGGGAGTGGATTAAGGAAGGTATCAGGAGGAATCTTGTTAATGAGCTTGACCATATTTCCCGAATCTACACGCGAATGCAATCTGAGGAAGGTGAAGTATTCAGACAGTCGCTTTCCGATATATGTTGCGTTGGAGCATATATCAAAAGACGCGCGAATCTGGAACTTATCGCGGATGAGAGAGGATATTTAAGTACTGCCGAACTATCTTTGGCAATACGTGAATCATTTGATTACTACGCGATTGCGGGAATATCGGTGGGCTATGAAGAAACGGGAGATGTGATGGCTCCGGCGCCTCTGGTTATATCAGCCTATGAACTTTTTGAGGAGATAATGCAGAAGGCATGCCGCAGTGCCTGCTATGTCAAAATTCAGGCGACTGAGACTGATGATGCACAGATTAGATTTAACATGATCATTGAGACGGACGCAGAGCCCGGATATACGATCCGGAATAAATCCATATCTGATGCCGGATTTATGGCGGCAATGAATTCAAGGGTGGATATCAAAGAGCAGGATGATACGACAAATATAGTATTAAGCTCCGGGTATTCTAAGTACAGTAAGAAGATATACAAGATGCCTCCGTTTATGGGTGGATACAGACAGAATTCTTTCGGAGTATATGGTTTGGCCGTTTTCCTTTCGCTTAATGAGCAATTGCTTAAGGAGAAAATAAGCGTACATGACAGCCTGGGAAGAAGTCTGTTGATGAGTAAAAGATACTTAACAATTAAAGATGTTTCGGATGGCAGCAAACCAAGTAAAGAAGATATAATTACAGAGTGGGGCAGAGCGTTGGCGGTCATAGAAGACGGGTATGACACAAGTGTCAGTACAACTGTTGTAGAAGAATATGATAAGTTAATTGCCAGGGCCAAATCCATGGGAATAGATATTGTCCTTACGGGTAGTATACCGAAGGAACCGGTGATTGCTGAGGTAGTAGATTCTGCCATAACGGTACATATTACAAATGTCATCAAACATACTACCGGTAAGAGAGCTTTGATAGATATAGTTGATTCAGAAGACGGATATGTATTGACGCTTAGAAACGACGGCAGAAGCCTTGAAACGGAACATAAGGAATCAGGCGGATTGAAGAATCTTCGTGCTCGTGTTGAAGCTGTGGGCGGAAGCATGAATGTTGATTATGAACCCTTTTGTCTTAGAATTAAACTGCCTGTAACTGATATATATTCCGATACAAGCAAAGGAGATTAGACATGGCATACAAGGTTTTGATTGTGGATGATTTCATGATGTCCAGACAGGTATTTGAGAATGCGGTTAACGCCTCTGATGATTATGTATTAGAGGCATCGCTTAATTCTGCGATGGATGCGGTTGAATACCTTAAGGATAGAAGTGCGGACTTAGTGATCATGGATATAGTAATGACCGAGGGTCCTAATGGACTTGCGGCTGCCAAGATGATCAAGGATTCCAACCCGAATACTAAGATAATCATTGTGACATCCATGCCTGAGGTCTCATATATAAGCAGAGCCAAACAGATAGGTGTGGAGAGCTTCTGGTATAAGGAAGTACAGGAACAGCCTATCATAGAGATAATGGACAGGACTATGGCGGGTGAGTCGGTATATCCTTCGGATTCTCCGGTAGTTCCCTTGGGTAATGCCATCAGTATCGATCTTACGGATAGGGAGATTGAGGTATTAAGACTCTTAACCGAAGGAGCATCCAACAGGGAAATTGCGGAGAAACTTGACCTCTCTGAAAGAACCGTTAAGATGCATATTACCAATATGATTCAGAAGACGGGATTTCGTTCAAGACTTGAGCTTGCGGTCAAGGCGAGGGTCGGTGGACTGGTTATCCCGGATTAATTATTTCCTTTTTCATCAAAACATGCCCTTTAGTACGTATTACGAACAGAGAAATAGTGATATAGTGATATAGTACTATGGGTTATGCATGGGTGAGTGTTTGCTCGCACAGTTATGTATGTGTGTTTTTGTGATAGGGGATAATAATGAGCAGGGATAAGGGAGATATTAAAGAAGACTTAATGTCTGCGGACAATAAGGAGAGTGATGGCAAGAAAAAGAAACGGATCATAATAGCGATCGTTTCTGCTTTGCTTATCGCACTTTTGTCTGTAGGCTTTTTTATATACAGAGATCAGTTTATGGCTATAACCATGCGTATTCAACGCTTGGTTGGTACAGTTAATCTCTATAATGAGGGACACGAACAGGAACTTAGAGAGAAGATGCGTCTTGGCGCAGGTCAGACCGTCGAGACGGCCGGTGAGAGCCTTATCATGGTATCGCTTGATGATACCAAGTTAATGACCATGGAAGAAAGCTCTAAGGCTGATATTAAAGCCAAGGGCAAGAAACTTGAATTTGATCTTATAGAAGGCAATCTCTTCTTTAATGTAACAGAGAAGCTTAAGAAGAGAGAGTCATTCGATATACACACATCTACAATGATCTGCGGTATCCGCGGTACTTCAGCTTATGTAGGAAGAGATTCAACAAGGCATGAGACACTTATGGTGACGGACGGAGTGGTCTCTGTCGATGCAACCAATCCCGTTACCAAAGAGAAGATACATGTTGACGTATATGCAGGTGAGAAGATCACGATCTTCCTGGATGAAGAGGCCGAAGGTGATGCAACTATCTCAATTAAGAAGGAGAAATTCCGTGAAGAGGATCTTCCGTCACTTGCACTTGATGCAATACGTAAAAGCCCTGAACTTCAAAAGCGTATCGCTAAGGCTACAGGCTTCAGTACAGAGCGACTGGTAGCGCTTGCGGATGCAACAAGTAAGTCGGGCATATCCATGTACGGAAGTGCGGCAGAGAAGTTAAGCGCTGACGGCATCAAGGATGCTATTCCCATAATGGGGTATAATGCGCAGATCATGGTACGTACGGCCAACAGAGCCGTCGATACGGCAGGAGATGATCTGCCTCTTGAGATCGCGATAATCAAGGGACTTAACGGCACGATGAATTCCGGAATAGAAGCCGGATATAAGGGTGAGCCTTTGGGTGCACTTGTAGACAGTGCGGCCGATTGCATGGAAGCTTGTATTAAGGGCGCCAGGAATGCAGGACTTGGAAACGATGATCTTGTAACTGTGTCAGACAGTGTGACCGGCGCACTTCAGACATCGGTTGGAGAAATGGCTAAGGCTAACCTAAGCACAACCGAGATCATACAGGTAGTCGGTGCGATAGGTACGGTATATACAGAGGCCATTGCCTCAGGCGCAGTAACAGGAACGGATACAGAGCACACTGCAGCTTCAGGTTCATCGGGTCAGAAAGCCTCAACAGACAATATTCTTACAGCTGTAGGTAATGCATCAAATTACATCACCAATACCGTGGACAGCGAGATGCTTAAGAAGTCTACGGGTGAAGAGACGGCAGCGGAACTGCTTAGAAAAGCAAGGGCAACTGAGTCTAAGGCAGAGGAAAGTCAGACTAAGGCCGACAAGACTCGTCAGACTGCAGGTAATACTGACGCATCTGCAAATTCACAGAACACAACTGCAAATGCTCCATCCGCAACTTCTTCGGTTAATACTCAGACATCTTCATCTGAAGCTACAGAGAGTGCAGGAACAGCGACAAGTGCGCCGCCTCAAACAACATCCTCATCCGGAAACTCAAGTAGCAGTTCGTCATCCGGTTCCGGTAATTCAGGAAGCAATTCAGGTGGTAATCAAAGCGGAGGTAATTCCGGTTCTGCTCCTGCAGTATACGGCAATATGACAATTGCCGGAGGAATAACCGGCGGAAGCGTATCAACGCCTTTGGCAGCAGGTTCGGCACCTGCACAGGGTGAGACAGTTACGCTTAACCTTGTACCCAATGTAGGTCATTCATTCAATTCGCTTACAGTCAATACGGTTGATGATAACGGTAATGTAACGGGAAGTGTAAATACAACAGAGGTAACGGCAGGCAGCCAATACACCTTTGTTATGCCCACAGAGAAGATTGTTGTTAATGCAACATTTACACCGAATACATACAATGTCAATCTTAACCTTAACGGTGCAACAGTAACCGGCGGTAACATCACTCAGTATACATACGGTACGGCGGTCGCTCTGCCTACTCAGGTAACTAAGGCTTCGACTGCAGAGTTTGATTATTCTTTTACCGGTTGGACGGATGCGCCCACAGGCGGTAATCCTGTGACGGGGATCACGGCAACCGATATCAATGATAAGAACTTCTATCCTCAGTTTAGCCAGACACGTCGCAGTTATGCGGTGACGAAGAGTACCGGTGTTTTAAACGGATCTATATCTGTTAAGGTTGGCACTGCGGAAGTGACACAGGCCCAGAACAGCGGCACGGTAACAGTTACAGTCACTCCGGATACGGGATATGAACTTGCTTCACTTACATATACGAATGCAGCCGGTAATGCAACTGCGATCACTGCAACAAACGGCGTATATTCATTTGTTATGCCTACAGAGGATATAACGGTCAACGCAGCGTTTACTCAGATTAGTTACAACCTTACTGCGACATTCGATTCTACTAAGGGCAATGTCAGATTCAAGGTGGGCGGCAATTATGTGACAAGTGCTCATTATACCGATGTGGTAGTCATTGAGCTGACACCTGATACCGGTTATGTATCAACACGACCGAGTGTTAATAACGGCGCCGTAATGGAAGCATATATCGATGCCAATACTTACAGGTTCGATATGCCTGCTTCTGATGCGACTGTTACAGAGACATTTGATAATGCGTCATATACTGTATCACTTGATACACATGGCGGAACGATAAATTCAGGCAACGTGACATCATATACATACGGAACCGGTGTAACGCTTCCTACAGATGTGACAAAAGCGCCAACCGCAACAACGAACTAT
>DGII01000121.1 GCA_002393095.1 Lachnospiraceae bacterium UBA3826
TCTTCTTGCTCATCGCACGGCGGACAAGATCAGACCGGCCGAAAGAGTATCCTCCGAGATCCCTTACGATCTGCATTACCTGTTCCTGATAGATAAGACAGCCGTAAGTAACATCGAGTATCGGCTTAAGATGAGGATCTACGTATTTAATATTATCGGGATGCTTCTTGTTCTCTATATATCTCGGTATAGAGTCCATCGGTCCCGGTCTGTACAGAGATATACCTGCTATGACATCCTCCAGATTATGAGGCTTAAGCTCCTTCATGAAGCTCCTCATACCCGATGACTCAAGTTGGAACACACCCTCCGTATGACCTGTTCCGATAAGGTCATAGACCTCCCTGTCATCATAGTCAAGATGATCTATATCTATCTGTATGCCCTGGCTTTCATATACATTGTCCACAGCCTTCTTAATGACGGTAAGTGTACGAAGGCCAAGGAAATCCATCTTAAGCAGGCCAAGCTCCTCAAGCGTGGTCATAACAAACTGTGTGGTTATTGAGCCGTCCGAGCCCCTTGACAGAGGTACGAATTCATCAGCCGCCTCCGGGCATATGACCACTCCTGCCGCATGCATGGAGGTATGCCTTGGCAGCCCCTCAAGTCTCTTACATATATCTATCAGATAGTGAAGATCCGCATCTGTCTCATATTTCTCCCTAAGCTCCCTGTTGATCTCCAAAGCCCTGTCTATCGTGATATTCAGTTCATTCGGTATCATCTTGGAGATACTGTCAGTATAGGAATATGGCAGATCAAGTGCTCTTCCCACATCCTTGATGACACCCTTAGCCGCTAAAGTTCCGAAGGTGACGATCTGTACAACCTTCTCCCTGCCGTACTTGCGTCCCACATAATCTATTACCTCCTGCCTGCGTTCGAAGCAGAAGTCGATATCTATATCAGGCATGGATACACGTTCGGGATTAAGGAATCTCTCGAACAGGAGCTGGTATCTTATAGGATCTATATTGGTGATATGCAGGCAGTAGGACACTATGCTGCCTGCGGCAGAGCCTCTTCCGGGGCCTACGGGTATGCCGTTCTCCCTCGCGTAATTGATGAAGTCCCACACGATAAGGAAATAATCCACATAGCCCATACGCTTTATGACAGACAGTTCATATTCAAGCCTTTCCTCAAGCTCTCTTATGTCCGGATCAGCCGGATATCTCTCCTCAAGCCCCTTATGGCAGAGATATTCAAGGTAGGTATAGGGCTCATATCCCTCAGGTACCTCGAAGTGCGGCAGCTTGGTATTGCCGAACTCAATCTCCACATTACATCTCTGTGCGATCTTATGCGTATTCTCTATCGCTTCCGGCGCATACTTAAAAAGCGCCGCCATCTCCTCCTCACTCTTGACATAGAACTGACCGCCCTCATAGCGCAGTCTGTCCTCATCCGATACTCTCTTGCCTGTCTGTATGCATAAGAGTATATCGTGACTTTCCACATCATCTTCGTATGTGTAATGGACATCATTGGTAGCTATAAGCGGTATATCAAGCTCTCTGGAGAAATTAAGCAGAGTCGCATTCACCGTCTGCTGTTCGGGTATGCCGTGATCCTGAAGCTCTAAGTAATAATTGCCCTTACCGAATATCTCGTTGTACTCAATTACCTTGGCCTTGGCCTCATCTATCAGCCCCTTGGTGATAAGCCTCGGTACCTCTCCTGCCAGACATGCCGATGCGCAGATCACACCCTCGTGATACATCTTAAGCACCTCCACATCGACTCTGGGTCTGTAATAGAACCCTTCGGTGAAGCCACGGCTTACGATCTTGCACAGATTGGCATAGCCCTTATTATTCTCAGCAAGCAAAATAAGGTGATGATATCTTTCCTCACCACCTTTTAATTCTCTGTCGAATCGGGAGCCCGGAGCTACATAGACCTCACAGCCGATTATGGGCTTGATACCCTGCGCCCTGCACTCCTTATAGAAGTCTATGACGCCGTACATCACGCCGTGATCCGTGATGGCTGCACTGTCCATGCCAAGCTCTTTCACTCTCTTAACATATTCCGTTATCTTGTTGGACCCATCAAGGAGACTGTACTCCGTGTGGGAATGTAAGTGTGTAAATGCCATATCCTGTTAAAACTACCTGCCTATGCTGTAGTACTCAACTCCGGCCTCTTTCATATCCGCCAGTGCATAGAGATTACGTCCGTCATATACAAGAGGTGTACGCATAAGGGACTTGTAATCCGAAGGCTTCACCGCCTTGATCTCGCCCCACTCAGTGAAGATGAAGCAGATGTTCGCATCCTTTATCGCATCCTTTGGAGAATCAACATAATGCATCGTTCCCTTATCTATGCTTCCCTCCGGGAACTGCTGCTTAGCTCTGGGCACACCGGCCGGATCATATGCATATATATCCGCACCCTGCTCAAGCAGAAGCTTAATATTCACCGAGGAAGGAGCCTCTCTTAAATCATCGGTGCCTGCCTTGAAGGTGAGTCCGAGTACCGCCACCTTAAGACCGTTGAAGGTGATCATACGGTCCTTGGCTTTGTCGAAAAGTCTGGTCTTCTGTCTGGTATTGACATCGACACATGCCTCGACCGTCTTAAGCTCATATCCGTTCTGCTTTGCCAAGAACTTAAGCGCCTTGGTATCCTTGGGGAAGCAGCTTCCTCCAAAACCGATCCCCGCATTAAGGAATCTCTCACCAATCCTTGCGTCATAGCTCATACCTCTGGCTACATCCTCTATATCAGCACCCACAAGCTCGCACAGATTGGCTATATCGTTCATATAGCTTATCTTAAGTGCCAGAAAATCATTGCAGGCATACTTGATCATCTCCGCACTTCTTCTCTTCACGGATACAATGGGAAGATTAAAGGGCTTATATATCTCCATAAGCTTAGCTTCCGCTTCGGCAGACTCGGTACCTATTATGATACGGGCTGCATGAAGTGTATCCCTGACTGCCGTGCCCTGCGCCAGAAATTCCGGATTGGATGCAACCTCTACCTTTACATCCCTAACAAGGAAATCCTTGATGAACTGCTCAACCTTGTCATTGGTCCCTACAGGAACCGTGGACTTAACCACCACAAGCGTATCGTGCTCCACGTTCTCCGCTATCTGTCTGCACACTGTAGCGATATAGCTTAAGTTCGCACTTCCGTCAGGCATCTCCGGCGTACCTACACCGATGAATATGGCTTCGGCATCTCTGTAGGCCGATGCGTAGTCCGTAGTATAATGAAGTCTGCCCGTAGCGTTGTTCTTCTTCATCAGCTCCTCAAGCCCCTCCTCATATATGGGTGAGACTCCGGACTTCATAAGCTTTACCTTGCTCTCATCTATATCCACACAGGTCACTTCATGACCCTTCTCCGCAAAGCATACTCCCGCCACGAGACCTACATATCCTGTTCCGGCTACTGCAATCTTCATACCCTAATTACACTCCTTTATCTTTAATTCTCGGTCATTCTCTCAGCTACCGCTTCAGCGGCTTCGTCATATTCGCTGAGTCTGATAAGATCAAGCTCAAAATCCTTCCTGTCACGCCTTGCAATATTCTGCAATATCATACCTGAGAAAAAGCTCTGTACCGCCGCAAGTCCCACGAATCCGCATACTATGAGCGTAGGGAAACGCTTCACAAGCCCCGTCTCCCAGTACTCGATGAATACCGGTACGAAGAAGCCCACAGCTATCGCCATGAGCATAAACGCAAGTATTGCGAAGAAGCTGAAGGGCTTATATTCCCTGAAAAGTCTTATTATGGTAAAAATAACCTTCATACCGTCCGAGTAAGTATTAAGCTTGCTCTCAGAGCCCTCAGGTCTGTCCCTGTACTCAACTATTACATTCTCCACCTGCATGTTATTGCTGACAGCATGTATGGTCATCTCAGTCTCTATCTCAAATC
>DGII01000156.1 GCA_002393095.1 Lachnospiraceae bacterium UBA3826
GATGAACAATTTCCTGCTTCCGGGATTACAGGATCTGTGTGTATCCAGAACCTCATTCAAATGGGGAATTCCGGTTGACTTCGATGATAAGCACGTTGTGTATGTGTGGCTTGACGCACTTACCAATTACATCACGGGAATCGGATATGATGCCCAGGGAGCAAGCTCAGAGCAGTATAAGAGGCTGTGGCCTGCGGATCTTCATCTTATAGGTAAGGATATAATCAGGTTCCACACAATATACTGGCCTATATTCCTGATGGCACTGGGGGAACCCCTTCCAAAGAAGGTGTTCGGACATCCGTGGCTTTTACAGGGCGGAGAGAAGATGAGCAAATCAAGAGGCAACGTGATATATGCCGATGATCTGATCAATCTCTTCGGAGTGGATGCCGTAAGGTATTTTGTGCTTCATGAGATGCCTTATGATAATGACGGAACCATTACATGGGAGCTTGTAGTGGAGAGATTCAATTCCGAGCTTGCTAATGTACTGGGCAATCTGGTGAACAGGACCATCTCCATGACCAATAAGTACTTCGGCGGAGAAGTTGTAAGTACAGGAGTGACAGAGCCTGTCGATGAAGACCTTAAAGCGGTCGTTACCGGTGCAAGGGATAAAGTAAGCGGTCGTATGGAGGAGCTGAGAGTAGCGGATGCTATAAGTGAGGTGTTCACTCTTTTCAGAAGATGCAATAAATACATCGATGAGACGGAGCCGTGGGTGCTTGCCAAGGATGAGGCAAGAAAGGACAGACTGTCTGAGGTAATGTATAATCTCACGGATTCAATAGTAACGGGCGCATGCCTCTTAAAGCCCTTTATGCCTGAGACTGCGGAAAGGATATTAAGACAGCTTAATACAGAGGAGAGAAGCTATGAGAACCTTAACAGGTCTGGGCTTTATCCCGGGGGTAATAAAGTTACAGAGAAGCCGGAGATACTCTTTGCAAGGCTTGATCTGAATGAGATACTTACCAGGGTGGAGGCCATACGAGAGGCTCAGAGGGCTGAATATGCCAAGGAGAACGGACTTGACGTAGAGAATCCGGACAGTGAAGAGTCAGAGGATGTGGTGGATATTGATATAAAGCCTGAGATAGAATACGAAGACTTCGCCAAGCTGCAGCTTAGGATAGGTAAGATCATTAAATGTGAAGAGGTTCCCAAGTCCAAGAAGCTTCTGTGTTCGCAGGTCAAGATAGGTTCCGAGGTTAAGCAGATCCTTTCGGGGATCAAGCAGTACTACAGCGCGGAAGAAATGGTCGGCAAAAAGGTGCTTGTGCTTTCTAATCTTAAGCCTGCAACTCTGGCAGGAATGGTATCGGAGGGGATGCTTCTGTGTGCCGAGGATGACAAGGGCAATGTCGTGTTGTTAAGTCCGGAGAAGGATATGCCGGCAGGCTGTGAGGTTTGTTGACGTATATGTGTGTTCGGCATTGTAGACTATCATGTGAGGTTTGACCGCGTATGAAAAGATCCGATTTTTATTTTGACTCAAGAGATAACGAAAGCAGGATACATGCCGTTGAGTGGTTGCCGGATATGTCCCCTGTGGGCATACTGGTCATCGTTCACGGTATGGCTGAGACAATTGACAGATATGAACCCTTTGCCGAATTCATGTGTGACAGAGGATATATTGTGGCCGGCAACGAACATCTCGGCCATGGACTGTCGAAAAGTCAGGGTCCTAACGGATACTTCTGTAAGAGAGATCCCGCAACGGTAGTCGTCAGGGATGTTCACAGGTTGAAAAAGATGATACAGGAGAAGTATCCGGGACTTCCTATCTTCATGATGGGTCACAGTATGGGGTCCCTGATCGCAAGGAATTATCTTACAAGATACGGTACAGGTATAGACGGAGTCGTTATATCGGGTACGCTTATGATGTCTAAGGTCACAATAGGAATCATGGGACTTATGTGCGGTCTTCTGAAGCTTATTCAGGGAAGCAAGCATCCGAGCGTACTGATGAACAGACTTGCATTCGGCTCTTATTGCAAGAGAATAGAGAATCCACGTACTCCATTTGACTGGCTTACAAGAGACAATGATATAATCGATGCATATATGGCTAATCCTGATTGCGGTTTCCTTTTCACACTGAACGGGTTCTCAACCTTAAAGGAATTACTGAAAAGATTGCATGACAGAGAGCTTTTGGAAAAGATTCCCAAGGACATACCGGTATTCTTCGTATATGGAAGCGAAGATCCCTGTGGAGAATACGGGGCGGCAGTAAGAGAAGTAATCTCACAGTATAAGGAATTGGGGA
Organism: Lachnospiraceae bacterium UBA3826; assembly: GCA_002393095.1. Classification (GTDB taxonomy): domain Bacteria; phylum Bacillota; class Clostridia; order Lachnospirales; family Lachnospiraceae; genus Colinaster. Next base: position 2,282 of record DGII01000156.1, read on the forward strand.
TCAAGGATGTCAGCGAAAGATGCTATGAGGGAGACAGGCATGAGATCCTTAATGAGCTTGACAGAGATACCGTAATGAAAGATATCTATGACTGGATCAAAGAGCATACGAAGAACTGATTATGGAAGAAGTGAGCATACGTGAAGCCAAATTAACAGAGTGGGACGAGGTCATGGAACTGGCCTTCAGGGTATTTCTTAAGTATGAAGCCAAGGAATACGGACGAGAAGGAACAGAGGCTTTCGCTGTCTTTGTCACCGACAATATGTTAAAAAAAGCTTTTGAAAGCGGACATTATAAGGTTTTTGTCGCAGTAAAGGACGACAAGATCGTAGGAATGCTTGGACTGAGGAACGGTAATCACGTTTCACTTCTTTTTGTTGAGGGAGATCATCACAGAAGGGGAATCGGGAGAGGGCTCCTTAAGTATACCGAGGAATACCTTACCCAAAACACATCTTTTAGCCGCATGACGGTAAATGCGGCTCCTTATGCAAGACAATTCTATTACAGATGCGGCTTTAAGGACTGTGGAGAACAGACCTGTAAGGACGGAATTGTATATATTCCAATGGAAAAATCAAAAATAATGTAAAAAAATTGATAATTGTGTTATAATTACAACGTGTATGTAGTTTCGTGGCGATAAGTCAGAAAATTACACTATTTTGTTGCATGAATAGGACAAAAGTACTATAATGTCTTTGAGGTATATAGATGTTCAATCCGGACAGCCCTTTAATATCCGCATTAAGTAAGTTGGCGGATCTGATTATCATCAATCTTTTATTTATCATATGCTCTATTCCGATATTTACGATAGGGGCTTCATGGACAGCTATGTATTATGTGACGGTCAAGATGGCCAAGAATGAAGAGTCATATGTCACCAAGGACTTTTTTAAATCCTTTAAGCTTAATTTCAGGCAGGCGACCTGCATATGGTTGATCAATCTGATAGTACTCTCCGTTATGGGCATGGATGTCATAATCATTGCCAGAGGGATCATAGGTCAGTTGCCGCAGCCGTTATTGATCGTCATGATAGTGATGGGAGTTTTCGTCATTGCTGTCATGCTGTATGTATATCCTGTGTTGTCGCATTTCGAGAATACAGTGAAGAATACGATTAAGAATTCCTTTTTACTTGTTATAAGTAATTTTCCATATACGCTGATGTTCTTAGCTGTTACGGCAGTAGTCATAGGACTTGGTTTTACGGATTTGGGAATTAAGCTTTTGCCGGTATATATTCTGTTGGGAATATCAGGTCCGGCATACATATGCAGTTTGGGTTGGAAGAGAATATTCGCAAAATTGGAACAGAAGACAGATCCGGCAGGGGAGAGCGATGGGAAGCAAGAAGAAGAAACAGAACCAGAACAACAATAAGAGCATACTTGTACAGTGGGGATTTCCTGTAGCGGTATTGGTCGTAATTATTGTCTTTCTTATCAGCAACTTTACTATTAATAGTAAAGAAAGCGCTGAAGAGACGATCAAAAAGCAGACTACTACCGAGATAGAGGGATATGCGGCTGCGATTAAGAGCAGATTCGAAAGTATATCCGGTCAGGCACAGGGAGCAGCGGCAATCATCGGACCTGACGGCATGAGCGATAAGGATAAGATCAAGGCTTATGCGGACAAGCTGTGCAGTATAGCATCCGAGGTATATATGGTCGCCATAACGGATTCAAACGGCATGGGATATGCCAGCGGAATGGGTGAGGTCGATCTGTCATCAGCGGATTATTATAATAATGGAAGCAATATCATCCATTACTATACGGATGATAATGGCTTAAGCGACAAGGATGCCTTCGTTCTGTCGGTCCCTGTCAAGAGTGATGGAGCCAAGCAGGGTGAGGTATATATGTTCATCGATCCCAAGGCTTTGATAGGAATGCTTCCTAACAATAATTTCGGCGGAAGTCTCGGATATGCGCTGATAACAGCTAACGGCGATATAGTATACACGACCGGCTCTGCAAGTACATTCTCCGGAGGAGATAATCTCTTCACCAATTTACAGGGTGCGACCCTAACGGGTCTTACCGTTCCGCAGATCAAGCTGCGGGCTGAGAAGCAGAATAAGATGATGTTCTCTGCAACGAAAGGAACGGAGAGTAAGTCGATTGTCATCACTCCGCTCTCTGTAGAGGGATGGCAGTTAATGACCATCATCAACCAGAAGTATGTGGACAACATTGTCAGTAATGAGATGAGGAATGCCCGCAAGATGATAATCAATCTTGCAATTGCCATAGGTGTATTCCTTCTGTTCCTTGTAGCCAATGCCATCATCAATAAGATCAAGTATGGTGAGCAGAGTAAGGATCTTGCGGATAAAGCAGATACGGATCTGCTGACGGAGCTTAACAATAAGATAGCTACGGAGCGTAAGATACAGGAATGGATGACCGAGAATCCCGAAGTGCAGAGTCTTATGTTCCTCTTCGATATAGATAACTTCAAGAAGATCAACGACACAATGGGTCATGCCTTCGGTGATGAGGTGCTGCGGACACTTGGACATCAGCTTCGCAACGAGTTCCGTGTGACCGATATAATCGGCCGACTGGGTGGTGACGAGTTCGTTCTCTTCCTTAAGGGTATCAAGAGTGATGATCAGCTTCACAGAGAGGGTGAGCGTATTACGAAGTTCTTCCATGACTTCAGAGCAGGTGACTATGTGAAGTATTCTGCCACGGCCAGTATCGGTGGCGTGGTAGTTCCCAGAGATGCAACCAGCTTTCAGGATGCATATAAGGCTGCAGATGCCGCTCTGTATGAAGCTAAGAGAAGAGGTAAGAATCAGCTCGTATTCTACAGCAAGGATCTGGCCGGTATGGAGAGTATCCGCGTAAGCGATGATGTAGAGCCCATAGCGGATTACAGAGAGAGCCTTAAGAATAAGTAGTAGTCGATATTTAATCGTATAGTAAGTACATTTTGGGCAATCTGCTAAAAATCAGACGATTTTTTTAGCAGGTTGCCTATTCAGTTACAGGGATAAACAATATATACTGTATATCAGCAACGGATAAGTGTCCGTAGGAAAAATTACAGGATTTATTAGGAGGTTTTCTAAAATGGCAAGTTTATCACTTAAGAACATTTGCAAGAAGTATCCTAACGGATTTGAGGCTGTTAAGGATTTCAATCTTGAGATCGCTGACAAGGAATTCA
>DGII01000143.1 GCA_002393095.1 Lachnospiraceae bacterium UBA3826
CTGGGCCAAGAATGACACCAATAAGACGCAGACGGATATATATAAGCAGGCGATAGAAGACTTCGAGAAGTTCTATCCGAATATCAAGGTGGACTTAAGGTTATATACGGACTATGGCAAGATATATAACGATGTGATAACCAATATATCCACGGGAACTACGCCGAATGTATGTATCACATATCCTGATCATATAGCCACATACATGACGGGGGACAATACGGTGGTAGCGCTGGATGAGCTTATGGATGATCCTGAGTACGGACTTGGCGGCAGCAGCTTAAGATATGATTCTGTAAGAAGTGATGAGCTTGTACCACAGTTCATACAGGAGTGCAGGATAGGCGAACAGACCTATGCGCTTCCATATATGCGTTCCACGGAAGCTTGTTATGTCAACCAGACATATGTTGAGAAGTTAGGCTTTGAGATGCCGAAGGTCCTTACATGGGATTTCGTGTGGGAAGTCTCGGAGAAAGCCATGGAGACCGATTCGGACGGTAATTATAAGTTAAACGGTCAGAAGGTCATGATTCCCTTCATCTATAAGTCCACTGACAATATGATGATACAGATGCTTCATCAGCTTAATGCTCCGTACTCCACGGATGAGGGCGAGATAGGTATATTCTCCGATACAACGAGGGATATCCTCCATACGGTTGCAGCTCATGCAGAGACGGGAGCCTTCTCTACATTCAAGATATCAAGCTATCCCGGGAATTTCCTTAATGCCGGACAGTGTATATTCGCGGTAGATTCCACTGCGGGAGCTACTTGGATGGGCTCCCACGCTCCTCTGTCCGATATACATGAGAGTAAGAAGGTGGAATTTGAGACCGCAGTATATCCCGTACCGCAGTTTGATACGGAGAATATATCCATGATATCTCAGGGTCCGTCCATCTGCATATTCAATAAGGAGGATAAGGAAGAGGTACTGGCATCATGGCTTTTTGCACAGTATATGCTTACTGATGATGTGCAGATAGCATATTCCAAGACCGAGGGCTATACACCCGTGACCTTAAGGGCAAGAGAACGGGAAGAGTATAAGGACTATCTCGCCCGTGCAGGAGAGGATGATAAGGAGCACTATGATGTCAAGATAGAAGCGACTAAGCTTCTGCTTAATAACTCTCAGAATACCTTCGTCACACCGGTATTCAACGGCTCAGCCTCCCTGCGTGACGCTGCAGGTCAGATGATAGAGGAAGTGACCAAGGCAAGACGGCGTAAGATCACCGTCGATGATGCCTACATAGATAAGCTCTATAGTAATATGCGCTCCCTCTACAGACTTGATTCCGCTACGGCTGTAGGTTCGGAGATATCTGACAGGGACATGGGGCCCTTACCCAAGGAATCAAGGAACCTGATCATAATCTTAGCCGCTATATGGATATGTATAGGGGCGTATGCGGTATTAAGAAAAAAGAGTTGATATTTACCGATAATAGGGTATAATAACTTTTGCTAACAGGATATTGACATAATGAGTTGTCGGTAGATATATAAGGCACAGAGGTGCGAAAGCAAGGAGGAGACTATGAAGAAGAGATTATTGGCAATGCTTATCACTGCAATGGCAGCTGCAGCTATGGTTGCAGGCTGTGGCAAGGGTGACAGTGATAAGAAGTCTGAGGGTGTGATGACGTATGAGGAGTATACGGCAGCAGCACTTGATTCGGAAGTGACCATCGAAGCCTATGTACAGGCTAAGCAGGGATGGTGGGAGAATGAAGGTGTAGGAGTAGCTACCATCTACACACAGGATAAGGACGGCGCATACTTCTTATATAACGCTCAGTGCACCAAGGAGGAGTATGATAAGCTTGCTCAGGGTACCAAGATCAAGGCTACAGGCTATAAGTCAGAGTGGTCAGGCGAAGTGGAGATAGCAGATGCCACATTCGAGATAGAGAGCGGTAATTATGTAGCTCCTGCCAAGGATGTTACAGCTTTACTCGGTTCCGATTCCATCATAGATGAGCAGAATAAGTTCGTTGCATTCAAGGGTCTTACCATAGAGGATGCGGGCAACGGCAAGGCGTTCATGTACAAGTATGATGATTCCGGCTCAAGAGGAGATGATCTGTACTTTAAGGTATCAGCTAACGGCAATACTTATACATTTACCGTAGAGTCTTATCTTACAGATGAGAATTCCGATGTATATAAGGCAGTTGAAGCGCTTAATATCGGAGATACCGTTGATATGGAAGGCTTCCTGTACTGGTATGAAGGTATCAATCCTCATATAACCAAGGTTACTGTAAAATAATACTGAAATGTGATAGAATATAAAACCGAGAGGCTTTTTGGTCTCTCGGTTTTGCAATTCGTAAGATAATCGGGACGGACACCGCATAGGATGATTAAGACCTGTCTGACAGGCAGAGACAGAGGATCATGGTCAAAGAAGTAAGAATAGAATCGTTAGAAGAATTATTACCGCTGTTGACAGAGCAGGATTACAGAGAGGACCTTGACAGGAACAGAAGCTCATATCTCTACAGGGGAATGCCCAATACGGAATTTAAGATGGAGACAAGTCTAAGGCGTAACTGCAAGCATCTGCAGAAGACGTTAGAGCCTGCCATACTTGAGAACTTTGCTAAGTATGCGGTTATAGGTGAACCTACGATTGCCCAGTCTGTCTGGAGACAGATGATCTTGGGACAGCATTACGGACTTCCCACAAGACTGCTTGACTGGACTCATTCAGCGCTTGTAGGACTGCATTTTGCAGTAAGTGAGAAGGATATGGAGCTTATGGATGACCATGATTGTATGGTCTGGCGGATAGATATGAATGAGATGTATTCACTTCTGCCGGATAACTACCGTGCGGTTGTCAATAAGACCCAGTCAACCATCTTCTCCGTGGATATGCTTGGAGGCATCACAGGCAAGCTTGAGCAGTACGATACGGATATGGGTAAGGATGCAATGATCATCATCGAGCCTCCATCCATTAATTCAAGGATAGTCAACCAGTATTCCTTCTTCTCACTTGTCCCGATGGAGATGGATGATATAGAGGAATTCCTTGACAGGCGGACCGAGAATACGGTCAAGTATGTCATAGCCAAAGAACTCAGATGGAGAGTGCGGGATATGTTAGATCAGCTCAATATGAGCGAGAGGATAGTGTATCCGGGCTTAGACGGGCTGTCCAGATGGATAGCAAGGCATTATTTTGTTAAATAGAAAGGTAACAGCATGTTCGGAAAAGATAAGATGCCGGGGAGCGGTATGAACATAATAATCGTCGGATGCGGCAAGGTCGGTTCGGCACTTGTGGAGAGGCTCTCAGGCGAAGGGCATGATATCACGATAATAGACAAGGATGACAGTAAGATACAGGCTCTTACCAATATGTACGATGTCATGGGTGTAGTAGGTAACGGTGCCAGCTACAGTGTGCAGGTCGAGGCCGGCATAGATACTGCAGACCTGTTCATAGCGGTGACGGATTCAGATGAGCTTAATTTGTTATGCTGTACCGTGGCCAAGCGAGAGGGCAGATGCGTGACAATAGCCAGAGTTCACACTCCGGAGTACAGTAAGGAGGCGGCTTTCCTTAAGGACAAGCTGGGACTTGAGATGATCATCAATCCGGAGTATGAGGCAGCCAAGGTCATGTCCAGAACCCTGTCCCTGCCAATGGCGGAGGAGGTCAGCTCCTTTGCACACGGACAGGTCGAGATGATCAAGATAAGGATACCTGAGGGCAATACCCTGGACGGACTTAAGGTCATGGATATGGGTCGTGACCTTACATCCAATGTGGTCATCTGTGCGGTTGAGCGAGAGAGGGAGGTGTTCATCCCCTCAGGTCAGTTCATCCTGCGAGCCGGAGACCTTATAAGCTTTGTTGCCACCCGTAAGGATGCCAGATCCTTCTTGAGCAAGATCGGCTTTAAGACAGGTCAGGTCAAGGATGCTCTTATAGTGGGCGGAGGCAAGGATGCGTACTATCTTGCGGATCTCCTTATCCGTGCGGGGATACAGGTCAGCATCATAGAGCATGATGTGAAAAAGTGCGAGGATCTGAGCATACTGCTCCCCAAGGCGGTCATAATTAACGATGACGGAACTAATGAAGAGGTACTTAAGGAAGCAGGACTTAATACGATACAGGCATTCATTCCCCTAACGGGCATGGATGAAGAGAATATCATCCTAAGCATGTATGCCAAGCAGGTATCGGAAGCCAAGGTCATAACACGCATTGCGCGTAATAATTTCAAGAGCATAGTCAACAACTTAGACCTCGGAAGTGTGATATTCCCCAAGTACATCATATCCGAGGCTATCGTAGCCTACGTAAGAGCTAAGAAGAACTCCATGGACTGCAACATAGAGACGCTCTATCATATATTCGGCTCCCGTGCGGAAGCAATAGAGTTCATTGTGGAGAATGAGACGGCAGTAACGGGTAAGAAGCTGTCTGAGCTTAAGCTTAAGAATAATCTTCGTATTGCATATATACGCAGACATAATAACATCATCTTCCCCGGTGGTGATGATGAGATCAAGGTAGGCGATGCCGTAATGGTAGTTACTACTCATACGGGATTCAAGGACATTCAGGATATACTGCAATAGTGAGAGGTACAGATGAATAATTCGATGGTCAGGATAGTGATCGCACATATCATGAAGATAGAAGCGGCTTTTATGCTTCTGCCATGTGTGGTCGCACTTATATATGGTGAGAAAGAAGGATTCGCATATCTGGCTGTGGCAGCAGGTTCGGCTCTCGGAGGCTTCTTACTTGGACATAAGAAGGCCGAGGACAAGACGCTTTTCCTTAAGGAAGGCTGTGTTGCGACTGCTCTCAGTTGGATCGTAATGAGTATAATAGGCGCATTACCCTTCTATATAACAGGCGAGATACCTAAGTTCGAGGATGCCTGCTTCGAGACCGTATCGGGATTCACCACCACCGGTTCAAGCATCTTAAGTGATATAGAGAGTCTGTCTCATGCCTCTTTATTCTGGAGAAGCGGAACTCACTGGATAGGTGGAATGGGTGTACTGGTATTCCTCTTATCCATAGTATCTCTTAGCGGAGGCTCGACCATCAACCTCATGAAAGCCGAATCTCCGGGGCCCTCTGTGGGTAAGCTTGTACCGAAGATCAAGTCATCCGCAAGGAATCTCTATGTGATATATGCGGCAATGACCGCAGTTGAGATAATCCTGTTGATCATAGGCGGTTGCCCTGTATTCGATGCCGTTACACTTTCCTTCGGAACGGCCGGCACGGGTGGTTTTGCGATAAAGGGAGACTCCATCGCAGGATATTCCGCATATATCCAGTGGATCATCACTATATTCATGATCCTGTTCGGAATCAACTTCAATGTGTATTACTTCATCCTTATCAGACGCTTCAAGGACGCGATTAAGATAGAGGAGGTTAAGTATTATCTTCTGACCATTCTGACGGCGATAGTGATCATATTCATCAATATAAGGAAGCTCTTCGGCTCTGCGGGAGAGGCGGTCAGGCACGCTGCCTTTCAGGTGGCATCCATCATAACTACAACGGGATATGCGACTGTAGACTTTGATAAGTGGAATACTACATGTAAGATCGTACTCATAATGCTCATGTTCATCGGTGCCTGTGCCGGCAGTACAGGCGGCGGTATCAAGGTCAGCCGCTTCATCATTACAGCCAAGACCATAGGCAAGGAGATCAATTCATACATACATCCAAGGAGCATTAAGAAGATAATATATGACGGCAAGCCCGCCGAGCATGTGATGATAAGGTCAGTCAATGTCTTCATGGCTACTTATGTGGTCATACTTGCGGTATCGGTGCTGCTTGTAAGCTTCGAGGGAGAAGATCTGATCACTACGGTTACGGCTGTTATCACCTGTATCAATAATATAGGACCCGGATTTAATAAATTGGGACCTGTATGTAATTTTGGCTTCCTTAACGGCTTCACCAAGGTGGTGCTAATGTTTGATATGCTTGCCGGAAGAC